>CAZIWJ010000044.1:0-18663 GCA_964542855.1 uncultured Roseivirgaceae bacterium | reverse complement strand
TGATATGCAACCCTTTATTATTCACTATTGAGTATGTATGCCTGCCCGGTTCATGCTAAAATCCGCCACGATACATGTAGGTGTTGGCAACCTTGTCTATTGCCACGATGTAAGCGGCAATACGCAAAGAGGTATTGAATTTCTGGGCTGTGGCATAAACGGTTTCAAAGGCAGCTTTCATGGTTCGGTCGGAACGTCGGTTTACCCGTTCACCGGTCCACTTATAACCTAAACGGTTCTGAACCCACTCAAAATAAGATACGGTAACTCCACCGGCATTGGCCAGGATGTCGGGAACTACCATGATACCTTTTTCATTTAAAGAAGCATCGGCCTTGGCGGAAGTAGGGCCATTGGCCCCTTCTACAATGAGTTTGGCCTGAATTTGGTCGGCATTGCGCAGGGTAATTACGTCTTCCAGCGCCGCAGGCACCAGCACGTCAACCGGCAGGGTTAGAATATCGTTACCGGGTAACTGATCGGCACCGCGATAACCTTGCAGTGTACCGTTATTCTTTTCGCGGTACTCAAGAGCATGCTTAATATCAACTCCCCGGTCGTTGTAGTACGTTCCGGAAATGTCGCTTACCGCCACAATTTTAACCCCCCTTTCTTCCAGTAACAGGGCAGCATAAGAACCAACATTACCAAAACCCTGCACAGCACAGGTAGCATTGTAGGGATTAATCTTAGCCTTTTCCATGGCAGCCAGTGCTGAAATCATCACGCCCCGGCCGGTGGCCTCCTTTCTTCCCAGGGAACCACCCAGTACTAGCGGTTTACCGGTAACAACACTGTTTACAGTCATACCCTGGGCACGGGAGTATTCATCCATTAGCCAGGCCATTTCCTTCGGACCGGTTCCCATATCCGGGGCCGGAATATCGCGATCCGGGCCAAAGACGCTTAGCAGCTCCTGGGTGTAGGCCCGGGTCAGGCGTTCAATTTCTCCGGCCGACATCTGGCGGGGGTTGCATCGGATGCCCCCTTTTGCTCCGCCGTAAGGGATATCTACCACCGCACACTTCCAGGTCATCCAGGCCGCCAGGGCCTTTACTTCGTCGATGTTTACGCCGGGATCGTAGCGAACACCGCCTTTTGAAGGGCCCAGGATGTTGGAATGAATAACCCGGTAACCTTCAAAAACCCGTACTGAACCGTCGTCCATGGTTACCGGTAATGATACAATTACCTGCTTAACCGGGCTTTTTAATACATTGTACACTTCATCATCGAGTCCCAGCGCCTGGGCAGCAATGTGAAAGCGCGACATCATAGACTCAAATGGATTCTCCTTATCTTTAATGGGAGCGGGCTCTACGTAACTCATGTTAATTCACCAGAAAAGGCGTATGTATTTTTGGTTCGAATATTTTGGCAAGTACTTTATCCTTTTTCACAAATAAAAAACAGAATAATGGCCAAATATTACGGGCACAAATAAACGAATGATTTAATTAAGTATCTAATATAAAAGGCTAATCTTCTTTTAGTATTAAAAAATTATTAAAAAAACAGCGATAAAATGCGATGAAAGTAAAAGGCTATCGAACCGGTCCAGGAACCCCCCGTGCCCGGGCAGGAAAGCCCCCGAGTCTTTAATTGCCATTCCCCGCTTCAGCAGCGACTCTACCAAATCGCCGTAAGGGCCTACGGTTCCAATAATACCGGCAATTACCAACCACTGCAATAACGTTAAATCGTGAAACATAAACGACAGGAGTACGCTCAGCCCAAGGGTTAACAGGGCTCCGCCTATACTTCCCTCCCAGGATTTTTTAGGTGAAATGCGTTCGAACAGCTTGCGTTTACCAAAAGAGCGGCCACAGAAGTAGGCGCCAATATCGTTCATCCAGGTTAATATTAATATGCCCATAATGATTTGCGCATGGTAAGTACCGCCTTCAAAGGCAATGGTATTTAATAAAGCAAAGGGAACCGATATGTATATAATGCCGCAAAAGGTGTAGGCGATACTGGTGAAGGGTTTTTTTAATTTCGATTTGAATAAACCCACAAAAAAAATTCCGGTTGCCAACGGAAAAAGAATTACATAATACTCGGTAGGTACCCATTCTTTTTCAACCAGGAAACTGAGCGAATAAATGATCACACCAACCAGGGTGCCGTACTGTTTTAACGGCGACATGCCATCGTGGCCGGTTAAACGAAAAAATTCCAGTAAACTCAGGGTACTGATAAGCAGGAACAGGAAGAAATATGTCCAGTCGTTCCACAATACCGCACCAATGACAAGGATTATACCCGCAACACCAGTTATTACTCGTTGTGTTAAGTTACTATATTTAGATAACACGGTTGGCATAAGCAGTTATTCGTGTAAGGCTTTAGCAGTAGGTTCGGTAGGTCGCGGAAAAAACTGCCTGAAAACAAGCATTAAACCAAGGGTGAAAAGAAATGCTGCCATGCCCTGCAGGAGGCTTACCGATTCGGTATTTTCAATGTCGAAGTCAATGATGTCGTGGCCGCGGAGGTAAAGCATGAGTAGGGTGAACCCGTTATTAATAAAGTGGGCCAGGATAGGGTAGAGCAGGTTATTGGACCACAAATAGAGATATCCGAACAGGGCACCCAGGATAAGGCGGGGCAGGAAGCCGTAAAACTGGAAATGAAAGGCACTGAAAATAATGGCGGTTATCCAAACGGCAACGTGGCCCGACTGGCCTTTACGATCGAGCTTATTCTGCAAAACTCCACGGAACAAAAATTCTTCACCCACTGCCGGTATAATAGCAATAATTACCACGCCTACCATAAACCCACTAAAAGTTTGGTAATTGGTAAGAAATTCGGTTAACCGGGCCCGCCTTGCCTCCTCTGTGTTGGCCCAGGTTTCAAAGGCAGGCGACAGGCCGCTAAAGTCGATAGACTGGTTCCATTCAATGATAATTCCGTTAAAAACCATACTTACCAGTACTATAACCGGAACGAGTAACAAGGGAAGGGCTTTTAGCCTGGAAGGATATAGTACGCTCTCGAAAGTAGAACGATCGAATCGCCAGAGAAAAAAAGCAGGCGCTGCAATGAATCCGCAAATTGCTGTCATCCCCTGCATCAGGTGCAGCAACAGCCGCGCACCGGGTGTGTTTTCGTAATCGCTTATCAGGTTGGAATACGTTTCCTGATCAAAGCCAAGAAGAACGTATATGGTGAGTTCCCCGATCACCATACCAATAAATACGAAAGATAGTAGCAGTAACAGGGAGATAATCGTTTTCATTAGGCTTTCTTCCTGTTGCTGCCCATTTTCTGTTGGCGTCATGCTTGTACCTTTCTTGCCTGCAAATATAACCCGGTTTTTACCTGCAAAGCTATTAAAGTTAAAATCAGAATATGTTATGTTGATAACAATTAATTAACGAATTGTTAATATTTCCGTTCCCGTACTTCATTCAGCAGATTGCTACTTTTGGTTTTCGTACCGGCTAAGGCAATGCACCTTGCCGTGAAAATTAACTCTTTACCGTATGGCAATTGTCGGACAGCTACTGAAGCAAGGTGTAAAATTTGGTAATCAGCTAGAAAACCGCCTGGAAACCCGTAAAAATAAGGAGCTCTATTTTCCGGGGTACGCCCAGCTGGAAACCCTAAATAAGTTGCTCTTTAAAGCCAGGGAAACCGATTTTGGCCGCTACTACCGCTTTCAGTCTATTCTTTCCGGTAGGCCTTACCTGAACCGCCAAATTTACGAAGATTTCTGTAACCAGGTTCCTGTTCACGATTACAATAAAATGTTCAGTGAATGGTGGTGGCAGTGTGTAGATGGGGAAAGTAACGTAACCTGGCCCGGAAAGGTAAATTACTTTGCCCTCAGCTCCGGTACTTCAAACGCTTCCTCGAAGTACATCCCGGTAACGGAGTCTATGTTTAAAGCCATGAAAAAAGTAGCTTTTCGCCAAATGATTTCGCTGGGTAAGCACAACCTACCGGGAACAATTTTCGAGAAGCGTATGCTTATGCTGGGCGGTTGCACAGAACTGGGCCGCGATAACGAAGGGGCTTTTTTCTACGGTGATTTAAGCGGTATTACAGCCAGCAGAATGCCCTTTTGGCTGCAATCGTTTTATAAGCCCGGCGGTAGCATTGCCCGGGTGAAAAGCTGGGAAGAAAAGCTACACCTGATTACCCGTAATGCCCACAAATGGGATGTAGGGTTCATTGTTGGTGTGCCAGCCTGGCTACAGTTGCTTATGGAGAAAATTATCGATCACTACAAGGTGAGTAGCATTCATGAGGTATGGCCTAACCTTGCCGTTTTTGTGCACGGTGGGGTAGCTATTGCACCTTACACGACCAGTTTGAACAGGATCTTCAGTAAGCCCGTAACTTACATGGAAACTTACCTGGCGTCGGAAGGCTATATTGCCTACCAGGTTAACCCGGAGCTAAAAGCCATGCGCTGCATTCTCGATAATGGAATCTTCCTGGAGTTCATTCCCTTCAACAGCAATAATTTCAACGACGCCGGTGAATTAAAACCCGATCCGGAAACCTTAATGGTTCATGAGGTGAAGGAAAACCAGGAGTACGCCCTGCTGCTGAGTACCTGTGCCGGGGCCTGGCGTTACCTGATTGGCGATGTGGTTAAGTTCGTAAATAAATCTACCGCCGACCTGGTTATTACCGGTAGAACCAAACACTTCCTGAGCCTGTGCGGCGAGCATTTGTCGGTCGATAATATGAATTCAGCCATTAAAAAAATAGCCGATGAGTTTAAACTGGAAATACAGGAGTTTACCGTAACGGGTGTTA
The DNA here is from genome assembly GCA_964542855.1 of uncultured Roseivirgaceae bacterium. Lineage (GTDB taxonomy): Bacteria > Bacteroidota > Bacteroidia > Cytophagales > Cyclobacteriaceae > CAZIWJ01. The sequence continues at coordinate 13,890 of CAZIWJ010000044.1, read as the reverse complement.
CGTTATCTTTCGGTTTCACTCACCATTGGTACATCGGGGCCAACGATGCGGTCGACGCAGCGAAAATAAGGGATGCCCTGGATTATCACCTTACCCGACTGAACGACGATTATGCAGTAGAACGTAATGCAATGCTGCAAAACGTTCGTGTGAGTATACTACACACCGGTAGTTTTTATGAGTGGATGCGGCAGGAAGGCAAGGAAGGTGGGCAACATAAATTTCCCCGGGTCTTAAAAGGCAGGAGCCTGGAATCGTGGAAAAAGTTTATTGCCTCACAGCCGGTAATCTCGGAAGCATAGCCGGAAGTACCAGCAACCGTTCAGGGCATAATTACAGTAACTGGTATTGAATGTGAATAGCTACTCTTCTTCTTCGTAGTTTTTAAAATTTAAGGCAATTCCCACTCCCAGGTTCTGGCTAAACTGTATTTCGTCGTCCTGATCGGAATCGTATATTATAATTGAGGTAAAATTAACGTCGATAAAGCTTGCTATCCCCGCGGTAACCGTAAGGCCGAGCCGGTGATCAAAAAGATCAGCCTGGAACTGCTGGTAATCAGCAAAAAACTGGTAACGGGCCTGCAGTTTAATGTTATCGGTCAGGTTCTTGTTAAAGTTTGCAAGCAATTGAAAGGCGAAAAGTTCAAAGCGTGTGGTTTCCCCTCTTTTCACGCCGTAGTTCTCGGGCACGTTATTAATTAGCGTGGTGTCGGTAACGATGGTTAACCGGGGCGAAAGTGGGCCTGCCCGGAGGGAAAAATAATCAACCGGTTTATATTCAAAACCCAGCGAGGCTGTAATAAAAGCAGGAGCAAAGGCATCGGATATTCTCAGTGGCTGCTCCTCTCCCAGGGAATCTTCGCGAAAACGAAAACCACCGGCAAACTGGCTCAGGAAGTTCAACGATAAATAACTGTTAAACTGCTCATTTATTCGTGTGCCCAGTTTACTGTCATAAAATATCTTGTCCTGTATTTTACGGGTACTTTGTCCTTCGTTACTTACTACCCCGTAAAGTAATTCAAACTGGTTGTTCCAGGTTACTTTATCCTTTTTATAATCGGCACTGGCATTGAGGTAAGATCCCAACGAAACAGAGCCCACCCCTCCACCGGTCCAGTTTTCACTGAACGAAGCCTGGTTGAAGTTAATACCGGCACTTACGCTATTTTTCCAGTAGGTAGTGTCGGTATCATTCTGGGCCTGCACATTAGTAAATACCAACAGTATTCCCGCCGCAAGGCACGGCAGGATACGATAAACAGAAATATTCATGAATATAATTAGTTGTTGCGGTTGTCGTGAAGCAGTTTTTCCTGGTAAATGTGGGCATCAACCTGGGGAAAGGGAATAGAAATACCCTCCTGGTCGAATGCCAGTTTTACTTTTTCCATCATATCGAAATAAATAGCCCAGTAGTCAGCAGCTTTGGCCCACACCCTTACGGTAAAGTTAATACTGGAATCAGCCATTTCAGTCATTCGAACGAAGGGCTCTCTTCCCTCTTCCTTTAGTACCCGGTCATCTTCAGATACCAGTTTCTCCAGGATAGATTTTACTTTCCTCAGGTCATCGTCGTAACCGGCACCAAACTGCATATCCACCCGGCGAAATTCTTCTTTTGAATAATTGGTAATTACACCCGAATAAACCTGGCTGTTCGGAACAATAACATGCTTGTTGTCGAACGACTTTAGTATGGTATGAAAAATCTGTATTTCGTGTACCAGGGCAGTTTGGCCCGCAGTTTCTATTACATCACCCACCCGGTAGGGTTTCAGGATCAGAATTAAAACCCCGCTGGCAAAATTCGACAGGCTCCCCTGTAGCGCCAGGCCAACAGCTAAACCCGCTGCACCCAAAACGGCTATAAAGGAAGTTGTATTCACGCCTACCATTGAAATAACACTGATCACCAGCATTATTTTCAGTAAGGCATCCAGGATACTGGAAACAAAAGGCGACAGGGAAGGATCTACATCGCGTTTATTCAGCGCATTCTTGAAGAAACGGATGAAAGCTTTGATGATACGCAGGCCAACGATAAGAAATACAATAGCCAGCAACAGCTTGGGGCCGAAATCTACCGCAAGCGCAATCAGTTGGTCGAAATAGGTGTCAATTTGGTTCATAAAAATAGAGGATAAATACTAAGTTCATACAAATATAGAATTTGTATCCAGTTGTAATAGCTTACTTGGAGTTATTACAGTTTTTGTAACTTCGTATTTTTAAAGCCAATTTGATTTAATTTAAGCAGTTAATGAATCGTTCAGGTTTAATCAGGATATTGTATATAACGTACATCCTGGCTTTAATTGGTTGTGGGGGTGCAAAAGAGGAAAAGCTGGAAGTGAAAGAGAAACCATCAGACACTACCCGTATCCCGGTAGTTCCCCCGGTGAAAACCCTTTCTTACGATACCCTGCTCATCGACAGGAATAAAATTAACGAACAGGATACGTTTAATTTTTATTACTGGCGCAGTACCGTAAAGGGGGTGCCTGATTCTGCGGTAACAGCCATTAACCAGTCTGTTAATGCCTTTCTGTTCAGGGAAATGCGGCCGATTGTGCCCAACGAAACTCCCGGCAGTTTATCGGAACTGGTAAATACACTGGCCCTTCGGGTAGATGGGGCTGGAAGCCAGGCCACCCCCTGGCAGTGCAGGGCCGGGGCCCGGATAATTTACGCCAACCCGGAAGTGTTGACTTTCCGATGCTTTTTTAATTATAATAAAGGCGATGAAATACCGGTAAATACCATTCGCTACATCAGCTTTAGCCCGCTCACCGGTAAAGTGCTTACGCCCAATCGGGTGCTGGCCGATATGAACAAGGTGAATAAAATTGCCGAGCGGAAATTCAGGGCCCAGAAAAAACTGTCCGATCGGGCCGACCTGGAGGATGCCGGTTTTCGTTTTGAGAACAACCGGTTTAGCCTGGGTAATAATTACGGCATCACGGATGAAGGGCTGGTTTTTTACTTCAACCCCGGAGAAATTGCTTCCTACTCGCTCGGTAGCACAGAAATTCGTATCAGTTACAACGAACTGGATTCCCTGTATACTTATCCGGACGATACCCTCCCGGAGTTATGATCAGATTCGCTGCCTACCTGCCGTTAAGTGTGCTCTATGGGTTGTCGTCGCTGGCCTATTACCTGGTGTATTACGTAATCAGGTACCGCAGAAAGGTAGTGGCCAAAAACCTGCGAAATAGCTTCCCGGATGTTTCCCGGGCCGAACTAACAGCTATTGAAAAGAAATACTACCGCAATCTTTGCGATATCGTGGCCGAGGTAGTGAAAGGGGTTCGCTTAAGCCGCGAAGAAATTAACAAACGGGTACAGTTCACCAATCCGGAAGTACTGTCGTACTGGATTAATAAAGGAAAGCCGGTAGTGGTGCTGGCAGCCCACCATAGTAACTGGGAATGGGCTATTCTCGGTGGCAATGCTTACTTTCCGTTTCCGCTGAACGGGGTGTACAAAACCATTAAGCAACCCGCAGTAAATGATTTTATGCGAAGCTTGCGGTCGCGGTTCGGAGGCCGCCCCGTAACCATGGACCAGGTAATATTATACCTCAAGCACCACCTCAACGAGCCCCAGGTGTATGCCGTGGTTAACGACCAGATTCCGAGGAGGCGGGCCCAGAAATACTGGACCACGTTCCTCGAACAGGAAACAGCTTTCGCAGTTGGAGGTGAGCGAATGGCCCGGTTATTCCAGTTACCGGTTTGTGCCGTTCATATTGTCCGCCTGCGCCGGGGGTATTACCGGGTTTCGTTTACCGAACTGGCCCTTCCGCCCCACCAGAAAAACGATACCACCATTTTAGAAAACTACGTAACCTGGCTCGAACAAACTATCAGGGAGCACCCCGAACAGTGGCTCTGGTCGCACAACCGCTGGAAAAGGGGAAGAAATGCCCGGGAAAAGCAGGTTTAGCAAGTCTTCGGTGTTTCGCTAGTAGTTTTTAATTAATTTTAGGTTTTTTGCACAACTACTAATACTGAAGAAAATACATTTCAATGCGCAAAGAAACACAGCGTATACATTTTATAGCCATCGGAGGTGCTGTGATGCACGACCTGGCTATTTTTCTGAAAAATGCCGGCCACCAGGTGAGCGGTTCAGACGATGAAATATACAACCCGGCCCGTGCAAACCTGCAGCGGGCAGAATTGCTACCTGAAGCCGAAGGCTGGTTTCCCGAAAAAATTACCGGTGAACTGAACGCAGTTATTCTGGGCATGCACGCTAAAAAAGATAATCCGGAACTGGCCAGGGCGCGGGAACTGGGTGTCACCGTTTATTCTTACCCCGAATACATCTTTAGCCAGTGTATCGATAAACAACGCGTGGTAATTGCGGGAAGCCACGGAAAAACCTCGGTTACGGCCATGATTATTCACGTGCTGAATGCCCTGGGGAAATCGTTCGATTATGTAATCGGCGCCAAAGTAAACGGGCTGAACAGTACGGTTAAGCTTTCTAATGCACCGGTAGTTATTATTGAAGGCGACGAGTACCCCAGTTCACCTACCGATGCGCAACCGAAGTTCTTACACTATAATCATCACATCGGGGTAATTAACGGGATCTCGTGGGACCATTTTAATGTTTACCGTACTTACGATGAATACGTGAAGCAATTCGAGCTGTTTGCCGATGCAACTCCCAAGGCAGGCAGCCTCATCTATAACGAAGAAGATAACATGACCCTCGTTATTTGTAACAAGGAACGCCCTGACGTAATGCGTTTCCCGTTTACTGCCCACGAGCACCGCATTAAAGACGGCGTAACGTTGTTAAAAGGAACGGGCCCGGACGAGGAAATCCCGGTTAAGTTTTTCGGCTATCACAACATGCAGAACGTAAGGGCCGCACAGGAAGTATGCCGCCGGGTAGGGGTAACCGATAAACAGTTTTACCAGGCCATCCGGTCGTTCGAAGGCGCCAGCCGCCGGCTGGAACTGTTGAAAGAAAATGATCATTCGGTCGTTTACAACGACTTTGCCCATGCCCCTTCTAAACTTGAAGCTACCTGCAGGGCGGTAAAAGAACAGTATCCTTCCCGTAAACTGGTGGCCTGCCTGGAATTACATACCTTCAGCAGCCTGAATAAAGACTTTATGAACCAGTACCAGGATCGTTTTGAGCACGCCGATACGGCCATGGTAGTATACGATCCCGGTAAAGTTCAGCAAAAAGGGTTGCCACACATCTTACCGGATGAGGTGAAAAAGGCCTTCAACCGAAGCGACCTGAAAGTTTATACCAATATGAATGCGGTAACCGCCGACCTGGAAGCCATAAACTGGAAAAATAAAAACCTGTTGCTCATGAGTTCAGGCAATTTCATGGGAACAGATATTAATGCCCTGGCCAACAAACTCATTGGCTGATTGGCAGTTTAAAAGTTAACATCAAACCTACGCAGCAACATGCCGCTTAACCTGAAAAACCCGCTGGCCATTTTCGACCTGGAAACAACCGGGGCCAACGTAATGAACGACCGGATTATTGAATACTCGTTTATTAAGGTCATGCCCAATGGGGAAACCATTGAGAAATCGGGACGGGTAAACCCTACCATTCCCATTAAAAAAGACGCTCGCATGGTTCATGGCATTTCTAACGACGACGTAAAAGACGAGCCTACTTTTAAAATGATTGCCAAGGAACTGGCCCGCTTCCTGGAAGGGTGCGACCTGGCCGGTTTCAATATTATTCGCTTTGATGTACCCGTGCTGGTGGAAGAGTTTTTGCGGGAAGGGGTGGAATTCGACGTAAGCAAACGCAAACTGATCGATGCCCAGAAAATTTTCCACTTCATGGAAAAGCGCACGCTGGGAGCAGCCTACCAGTTTTACTGCAATAAGTCGCTCGACGATGCGCACAGCGCCACTGCCGATACAGCCGCTACGCTGGAAGTACTCGACGCACAAATTGCCCGCTACGAAGGGCAGGAAGTAACCAGTACGAGCGGGAAAAAACTGGGCAGGGTTGAAAATAATATGAGCATCCTGCACGACATTACCGCTTCCAACATGGTTGATCTGGCCGGAAGGTTCGTGCTAAATAATAATGGCGTGGAAATTTTTAACTTCGGGAAGCATAAAAACAAACCGGTTACCGAAGTGCTGGAAAAAGAACCCGGTTATTACGACTGGATGATGCGCGGGGAATTTCCACTCGATACCAAACGGAGGCTTACCGAAATTAAGCTCCGGGCTTTTAACAGTCGTTAATTGCTGAACCCAAAAACCTGACCCCTGATATGGCTAAAACGATCATTGTTTCAAACCGCCTCCCGGTTCGAATTGAACGCAACGAGGAAACAAAAGAATTAGAGTACCAAACCAGTGCAGGAGGATTGGCTACCGGGCTGGGTTCGGTGTATAAGGAAGGAAATAATGTGTGGATCGGATGGCCCGGTTTGGTAGTGAGCAAAAAACAGGAAAAGGAAGAAATTACCGCGGGGCTGGAAAAGGAAAATATGCGCCCTGTTTTTCTCACGGAAAATGATATTAAAGATTATTACGAGGGGTTCAGTAATGAAACCCTCTGGCCTACCTTCCATTACTTCAGCCAGTATACCGAATACGATGTTCACCTGTGGGAAGCCTACAAACGGGCCAACCAGAAGTTTGCCGACGAAGTAATGAACATCGCCGAACCGGGCGATACCCTCTGGGTTCATGATTATCAGCTCATGCTGGTTCCCGGCATCATTCGTACGAAGATTCCAAACACCAATATTGGCTACTTCCTGCACATTCCTTTTCCGTCCTACGAAGTTTTCCGGATGCTACCTTACCGTAAACAGCTGTTAACCGGTTTACTGGGATCTGACCTGGTTGGGTTTCATACTTACGACGACATGCGCCACTTCCTCAGTTCAGTGAACCGGATTGTAGGCCTGAGCAACCACCAGGGCCGGATTATGGTCGATAACCGGGCCGTTATGGTCGATTCCTTCCCCATGGGGATCGATTACGAAAAGTATGCCAGCACTGCCGCTTCGCCAGAAGCCATTGAAAAAGAGGTGCAGTACCGCAAGTCGCTGGGAAACCAGAAGCTGATCCTTTCCGTCGACCGGCTCGATTACTCCAAAGGGATTCCCCAACGCCTGAAAGCATTTCAGATGCTTTTCGAGAAATACCCGGAATATATCGACCAGGTTTCTTTGCTACTGATCGTGGTTCCTTCCCGCGATAAAGTGCCCAAGTACCAGGAACTGAAGCAAGAAGTAGATGAACTGGTGGGCCGCATTAACGGAAAATACGGTAAAATTAACTGGTCGCCGATCTATTTCTTTTATCGTTCCTTCCCGTTACCGGAACTTTCTGCTTTCTACCGCATGGCCGACGTGGCGCTGGTTACTCCCATGCGCGACGGCATGAACCTGGTATGTAAGGAATATGTGGCCAGCCGCCTGAACAAGAAAGGGGTGCTAATCCTGAGTGAAATGTGCGGGGCTTCGAAAGAGCTTTCGGATTCTATTCTAATTAATCCCAATGATGCCGACCAGATGATCGATGCCATTGTACGGGCGCTGAATATGCCGGAAGATGAGCAGATCCGGCACAATACGGTGATGCAGGAGTCGCTGAAAAGGTACAACGTGCATAAGTGGGTTCAACTGTTTATGAACGGCCTGCACCTGATTAAAGAAGAGCAAAGAGGTATGGAAACCAAACGACTGGACGAACAGGCGCTAAATAAAATGGTTTCTGCATACAAAAAATCTAACTCCCCGATTATTTTCCTCGATTACGACGGCACGCTGGTTGGTTTTAATCCTAACCCGGAAATGGCAAAACCCGATAAGGAGCTCGACGAAATCATTACTTCTCTTAGTAGCCTGGATAACTCCCGTATTGTAGTGATCAGCGGCAGGAAAAAAAGTACCCTGGCCGAATGGATGGCCCCGTACCCCATCGATATGATTGCCGAGCACGGGGTGTGGCTGAAAGAACAGGGAAAAGACTGGGAACTGGTCCGCTCAGCCCGGGAAGAATGGAAAAGCGAAATCCGCCCTGTCCTTGAAATGTACGTAAACCGTACGCCCGGATCTTTTATTGAAGAAAAAGACTACTCGCTGGCCTGGCACTTCCGTAAGGTGGAAACTGGTTTGGGCGATTTACGAAAAAGTGAACTCTCCAGCCACCTGAAGTACCTGGCCAATAATAGCGAACTGCAAGTACTGGAAGGGGATATGGTTGTGGAAATTAAAAGCATTGAAATTAATAAGGGACGCGCCTCCAAAGGTTGGCTTGAACGCTTTGGGCACGATTTTATCATGGCCATCGGCGACGATGCCACCGACGAAGATACCTTCCGGGCAATGCCTCAAAGTGCTTTCACCATTAAAGTAGGAAGCGTTACTTCTGCTGCTAAGTATAATGTAGATACCTTCGTTGACGTCCGTAATATCCTGAAACGCATGATTTCAGATCTGGAAAAGAAGTAGTTTGTTACCCTAAAACAGGCTATTCCTCATTTGTGTACAGTCGGTTCAGCGTTTCCCGGTGCTTGTTGAGTAAAAGGGTGAGTATGCCATCCTTTAAACCTACATCTGGAACGAGAATTTTTGTGGCCTGTACCCATTGCATTACGTGAAGGTAAATGTCTGAGGCTGGAACAATGACGTCGGCCCGGTCAGGGTTCAGCATCAGCTTGTTAATACGCTCTTCCATGGTGTGGGAATTAACGTAATTGCGGATTTCTTTAATTTTGTATACAGACAGGTTTTTGCCGATTTTACGATCGGCCAAATCGTACAGTTTAGTAATGTTTCCTCCCGTACCAATAACTTTTACTTTACCGTGTTCTTTCTTCACGTATTGCTTTACCCATTCTTGCATTTGTTCCCACCTGGCAGGAACGTTCCTGTTCCGTACCGAGCCTACCATGAACGATTCTGCCGCTACTTTGTCACCAGCCACGTAAACGTTCAATTCGGTACTTCCGCCCCCCACGTCAACATGGAGGTGGGGCTCCTTATCCAGGAAGTTTACCAGCGCCTCATTAATAATTTCAGCCTCGCGGGCACCACTGATTACCTCCAGGTTAATATTAAAACGGCTGCGGATATTTTCAGTAATTTTCTCTCCGTTCGGGGCTTCGCGCATGGCAGAAGTTGCTACTGCCAGGTAGTCATCAACTTCGTATAAGTTTAGCAGTAAACGGAATATTTCCATTAATTCCATAAACTTCTTTTCCCTGGCCTGGCCAATTCGGTTGTCGTGGTTCCGAAACACATCTTCTCCCAGGCGCAGGGGAAAACGAACGTATTCCAGTTTCTTAAACTTAAAATGATCGGGATACCCGATCACTTTACTTACCTGGATGCGGGCGGCGTTAGATCCGATGTCTATAGCTGCAAATTTCAAAGCGAATAATTTAAAATTTGGGAATATTCAAACGTTCAACGTGGGAAATTAACGGAATTTGTAAACTTTTCAGCAGCTTTTATGCCTTATAGAATTAATATGTAAGTTTGTACTGCATTAGAAATACATAATTTTTATGAAAGTTACTGAGCACATTTCAAAAGCCAAAGACACGCTATTTTCTTTTGAAATTTTACCTCCTAAAAAAGGGGAAACTATCGATAACCTCTTTCAGCATATCGATCAGCTGATGGAGTTCAAACCACCCTTTATCGATGTTACTTATCATCGCGAAGAATTCGATTACCGGGAACAAGAAAACGGCATGCTGAAAAAAGTAAGAACCAGGAAGCGTCCGGGTACGGTAGGCATCTGTTCTGCCATTCAGAACCGGTACCGGGTCGATACGGTTCCTCACATCATTTGTGGAGGGTTTACCCAGGAAGATATTGAGAACATCCTGGTTGATCTCGACTTCCTCGGCATCGATAACGTTCTGGCCCTGCGGGGTGATCCCATTAAATCGGAGTCCGGGTTTGTTCCTGAACCAGATGGCCACCGCAACGCCAGCGATCTGCTACAGCAGGTGCACCAGTTGAATCAGGGGAAATGGCTGGACGATTCTATCCAGGATCCGCACCGGACTAACTTCTGCATTGGGGTATCCGGTTACCCGGAAAAGCACTTCGAAGCACCTAACTTTGAGGTGGACTTTCAGCACCTGAAGAAGAAAGTGGAAATGGGGGCCGAGTTTATTGTTACCCAGATGTTCTTCGACAACCAGGCGTTTTTCCGTTTTGTAGACCGTTGCCGCTCCGAAGGCATTAACGTGCCAATTATTCCGGGCCTGAAGCCGATTACCACGCTTCGTCATATGACTGTTTTACCCAAAACGTTCTTCCTGGATTTACCACAAGACCTGTGCAATGCCCTGCACGAATGTAAATCCAATGCCGATGCTCGTGAAGTGGGTATTGAATGGTGTATTCAGCAGTGCAGGGAATTGAAGGAATTCGGGGTTCCGGTACTTCACTTCTATACCATGTCGCGCTCTGCCGCGGTGAAGAAAGTAGCTGAAGCACTGTTCTAATTAACTACTTTTATGCTGGAGGCCCTGCTTGAATGGGACGAAGAGTTATTTCTTTTACTGAATAGCCTGAATTCCGCTGCCTGCGACCAGGTGATGTGGGTAATTAGTAACAAGTTTACCTGGGTGCCTTTTTACCTGGCTCTGCTCATCTGGATTTTTTACCAGTACCGGTGGCAGGGGATATTTCGGGTTATTGCCATCGTTCTGGTAATTACCTTCGCCGACCAGGTTACCTCCGGTTTCATGAAGCCATACTTCCAACGCCCCAGGCCCTGCCACGAAGAAGCCATTGCCGGGGAAGTACACCTTGTAAATAATAAATGCGGGGGGCAGTACGGGTTTGCCTCATCTCACGCCGCCAACTCAGTAGGGTTGGCGGCTATCCTGATTCTCCTTTTTAAACCGGGGAGAATATACCTTGCCCTGCTGGTTTTTTGGGCAGTAGTGGTTTCCTACAGCCGGGTGTACCTCGGCGTGCACTACCCGGGCGATATCCTTTTTGGAGGGGGTATAGGTGTGCTGGGTGCCTGGCTGGTATACGTTGTTTACCGGAAAATACCCGGGCGATACCTGTAATATTTCCTTTTTTACTCCCGAGCTAACGGTTTGCTTTCCGGCATTGCCTGTACTGAAAATACCCTACAGCCTGGCTGAATCGAAGTGCCTCAGGCGGATGATTTCCTTTTCATTCAGGTGGCGCCATTTTCCCCGGCCAACGTCTTTTTTAGTAAGGCCGGCGTACATCACCCGGTCTAGTTTTACCACGTCGTAGCCAAGGTGCTCAAAAATACGCCGCACAATCCGGTTTTTTCCAATGTGAATCTGAAGGCCCAGGGTTTTACGCTCTACCACATCCACCAACCCCATTTCATCAACAGTTGCCGTGCCATCTTCCAGTTCTATTCCCCGCTCAATGGCAAGAAAATCTTCATCGGTTATTGCCTTGTCGAGGTGAACCTGGTACAGTTTCCTTACCATTCCCGACGGGTGAGCCAGTTTTTCGGCCAGTTCACCGTCGTTGGTTAATAACAGCAAACCGGTGGTATTCCGGTCGAGCCGGCCTACCGGGTAAATGCGCTGTTTAGCGGCATCCTGCACCAGGTCCATTACAGTTTTTCGGTTATCGGGATCATCCATGGTGGTAATGTATCCTTTCGGTTTGTTCAGCAGGATGTATACTTTTTTCTCCGGGTTTAGGGGCTTGCCTTTATAATACACCTTATCGGTGTAGTTTACCCGTGTACCCAGTTCGGTTACCACCTTCCCGTTTACCTTAATTTCACCGTTAGCTATTAACCGGTCAGCGTCTCTGCGGGAACACACCCCGGAATTGGAAATGTATTTGTTTAAACGAATAGAAGAATCAGGATTGGCTTCAGCGGAAGGAGAGGGGGAACGTTGATTCGTGGAATCACGTTTTTCGGATGCACCGGCCCCTGAACCTCTTTTATCCCGGTAACGCTTACCGGCCGGTTTTAAGCGGTTCGGTTTACTTTTATCGGGCCTGTGCTTCTTATTACCGTGCTGCATATTATTTTTGTTGAAGATGGGTTAGCTGATACCTTTAATCAAATTGCAGAACGAGAAAGAACACGATAAAGGTTCAGTTCTCTTTTCTTTAAAATCGTTTACCTTTGCACTGGTATGGAAAGTACAACTATGAAAGATTTAATTAAAGCGTACAAGCAGGAAATAGACCAGTTCAGGGCAGAAACAGCCGACGACCTGGAACAGTACCGCCTGCGCTTTATTGGTACCCGGAACGTGATTAAGGATTTAATGGGGGAAATAAAAAATGTAGCCCCCGAAAACCGTAAAGCCACGGGCCAGCAATTGAACGAATTAAAACAATCTGCCGAAGGTAAATTCAAAATACTGATCCGGGAACTCAAAGCCCGGGAAGCTGAAGAACAAAGCGAGGCACCCGTCGATCTTACCCTACCCGGTGTTCCCAATACACTGGGGGCAATACACCCGGTTACGCAGGTGATGAACCGGGTAATTGAAATTTTTGAACGTATCGGATTTGTTGCTCTCGAAGGACCGGAAATTGAAAGCGACTGGTATAACTTCGAGGCCCTAAACTTCCCGGCCAATCACCCGGCCCGCGAAATGCAGGATACATTCTTCGTGGAGAAAAACCCGGACGTGGTACTGCGTACCCATACCTCATCGGTACAGATCCGCACCATGGAAAAGGAAAACCCGCCCATTCGCATCATAGCACCCGGCCGGGTATACCGGAACGAGGCTATTTCGGCCCGTTCGCACTGCATGTTCCACCAGGTAGAAGGGCTTTACATCGATAAAGACGTTAGCTTTGCCGACCTGAAAGAAACCCTGTTGTACTTTGTAAAAGAAATGTTCGGAAAGGCAAAAATCCGGTTACGGCCTTCATACTTTCCGTTTACCGAACCCAGCGCTGAACTGGATGTGTACTGGGGACTGGAAACGGAGGCCGACCGTAGAATTACCAAGGGCACCGGCTGGCTTGAAATCCTGGGCTGTGGTATGGTTGATCCAAACGTACTCAGCAATTGCGGCATCGACCCCGAAGTGTACACCGGCTTCGCCTGGGGAATGGGTATTGAACGAATGGCCATGAACCTGTTCGGCATCAATGATATTCGCCTGTTCACCGAAAACGACGTCAGGAACCTCCGGCAGTTCAGCGGCCTGTATTAACCACACCCACCTCCCGGCCATCGTATGCCTGGTTCTGCCCAAAACAGCTAAAATTGCCATTTTGTGCGAAGCTCAGCACGACATCATGTAGTGTCTATTTTACCAGGCTTTAGAGATGTTGGGCCAGTTGATTCAATTATTCAGATTGCAGGAAGAATTAATAGTTCTGAAAAGAAAAACTCTCCCCTTTACATCATCAACGTTAATGATGCAAGACGGATCTATGGTGCAGTTACCTATCAGCAGTCTCTTAAAGCATTAAAACAAAAGAATTATTTCCCGAAGCGCGGTTAACTCCAACTGGTGTCCGCTTACTTTGATAACATATCAGACCGATCTTCATTTTTAGTTTACGGAAAGATATTTAATTCAATGAAAGAGCTACGATACGACTCTCTTATTAAAGAAGATTATCCGGTATCTAGCTTCAAAATTATTGAGGAATCAAACACCACTTACCCTGTTTTTATAGAATTAGGAAAGGAGGAAGCTGAATTACGTGCCAAATATTTTCAAAAAATAGAAGGAGAAATAACTAAAGAAGAATTTGACAAAAATTATAAGCAGCAATTCCAACAACGCATCATAACTATTCCAAGTTATCTATCTCAGGAACCTGAATTTGTTAACCAACATGAAGAAAATATTCGTTTAGTACCACAGGAACTGGTTAACCAGTTATATGATATAAATACCGGCTTTTCAAGAT
>CAZIWJ010000043.1:0-19255 GCA_964542855.1 uncultured Roseivirgaceae bacterium | reverse complement strand
TTAAAAACTTGCATCCCCATTCCTTTTCACTAATTTGGCCGCTGCAAAAATTCTTATGATTCTGTAATTTTTGCGGGTTAATTTACCGAAAAAGCATTTTGCAGTATCCTAAATTAGCTGGCCAACCAAACTTCTTATGTTAAATTTTTCCATTATTACTGTTGTGTATAATGCAGTTGATACGGTAGGTTGTGCTATTGAGTCAGTGCTTTCGCAGCAGTACCCCAACTTGGAATATATTATTATTGATGGAGCTTCTTCCGATGGTACTGTAGAGAAAGTGCAGGAATACGCTTCATCGGTTTCCCGGGTTGTGAGCGAGCCGGATAATGGTTTATACGATGCGCTGAATAAAGGCATTGATATGGCTAGCGGGGACGTAATTGGATTTTTACACGCAGACGACTGGTACGTGCACGGCGAAGTAATTGGTAATGTAGCCAGGATGATGGAGGAGGAAAAATCTGATGCATTGTACGCCGATCTGCAATACGTTAAGCAAAAGGATACCAGTAAAGTGCTGAGGCACTGGCGGGCAGGAGAATTCAGTCGTAATAATTTCCTTTCGGGTTGGATGCCACCACACCCTACTTTTTTCGTTCGCACTGAAAAATACCGGGATTACGGAGGGTTCGACCTCGATTTTACCAGTGCGGCAGATTACGAACTCATGCTACGGTTTCTTTTTCGCTATGAGATATCCTGTTCTTACCTTCCTGATGTAATTGTACGGATGCGTAGCGGGGGAACCAGTAACAAAAGCATTGCTAACCGGTTAAAAGCCAACCAGGAAGATTACCGGGCGTGGAAGAAAAATGACCTGAATCCCCGTTTTTACACCCGTTTTATGAAGCCGGTTTCTAAAATCCCGCAACTTTTCTTACAATCTTAAATGCATGGTTTGTGATAAAAGGGTGCGTATTTAACTATTTTAGTTATTTTAGCCGTAAACACATCAGCCAATTATGGTAACTTTTAAAACTAGGTCCTCAAAGATTCGATTATTTACGATTGTTGGTATAATTGTTTGCCTGTTTTTGGGTACAGAAGCAGAAGCACAACGAAACCGGAAGTACAAGCGTAAATTCAGGCGGTCATCTTCCAGAACTTCAAGGTATACCGGTAATGTATCCAGGCTGACGCGGGTTAAGAATTATTATACCCTGGGTGCCAGTATTAATTCTCTGAACTACTTCGGCGACCTTGCGCCCCAGACTTCGCTGGGTGCCGATTTCTCCTTTACCCGTCCTGGTTTTGGGTTAAGCATGAGCTACAGGTTAGGGAGTGCTCTATCGTTAAAAGCTGAATTAATGTACGGCAGGATTCAGGGAGACGACAACGTGACCGCAAACCCGGAAGGCGAAAATAGCGGGGAACTGGGCCGTTATCAGCGTAATCTTCATTTTCGAAACGATATCATAGAGTTCTCGATTGTTGGGCGTTACGATGTTTTTCCCAATTACGACAACGCAGCCCGAAGGACTTCATTTACTCCTTACATCTACGCAGGAATTGCCCCTTTTTACCATAGCCCTGAGGCAAAAGTATCGGAACAAAGCCAGCTAGACCAGGCCGGGCAGTGGGTTGCCCTACAACCACTGGGGCTGGAAGGACAAAACAGCGATCGGTACGAGACTGATCCTTACAGTCGCATCGCTTTCGCCATTCCGGCCGGAATTGGTTTCAGAATGACGCTGGCAGGTACTCTCGACCTGGAAATAGAATTTGGTTACCGCTTCCCGTTCACCGATTACCTCGATGATGTAAGCCAAACGTACGTGGATCCGGGAATTTTTGATGATCCGCTGGCCCGCGAATTGTATGACCGTACACTGGAACGAACCGCCACGGTTACCGGAAACGACCGGAGCCAGTTCCTACCAAGGGCTACGACCCACGTTTCGCAGGTTGATCCGGAACTTCCCCCTTATCAATCCGGGGTAGGCTACGAATCGCCGGTGAGGGGAAATTCCGATAATAACGACCTGTACCTGGTTACGGCTATCCGTTTGCGTTATATTATTCCAAACCTGTTCTAGAAAGAAAATCCAGTTTCAGGTTGTATCTTAGTGAATATGTCGGCTATTCACGAGGCGCTAAAAATCTACTTTGGTTACGAACATTTTCGTCCTTTACAGGAGCACATTATCCGTGCTTCTGTTGAGCAGAACGACGTAGTGGTACTGCTGCCTACTGGAGGTGGTAAATCGTTATGCTACCAGATTCCGGCCCTCGTACAGGAAGGGCTTTGTTTGGTTGTTACCCCGCTGGTAGCCTTAATGAAAGACCAGGTAGCCCAACTGAAAAAACGAGGGGTAAATGCGCAGGCCGTTCACGCCGGCCTTAGCAAAAGAGAAATTGATATTACGCTCGATAACTGCGTTTACGGTAACGTGAAGTTGCTTTACGTTTCGCCCGAACGGTTACAAAATGACTTGTTCCGCGTACGGGTAAGCCGGATGAAGATTAACCTGCTTGCCGTCGATGAAGCGCATTGTGTTTCGCAGTGGGGTCATGATTTCCGGCCTTCCTACCTGCAAATTGCTGAATTTCGTGCCCTTATCCCTGCCTGCCCGGTAATGGCGCTAACGGCTTCGGCCACAAGAAAAGTACAGGACGACATTATTAAACAGCTTCATTTAAGCCGTCCGCTACAGTTTACTCAAAGTTTTGCCCGTAACAACCTGGCCTACCGGGTGGTAAACGAACCGGACAAAACCGCGCGCCTGATAAAAATACTCCGGTTTATAAAAGGTACTGCCATTGTATACGTTCGCAGTAGAAAGCGGACCCGGGAGTTAGCCCGGGTGCTGAATAACCAGGGGATTTCAGCTGATTTTTATCACGCCGGGCTTACTCACAGCGTGCGGAATGAGCGACAGGATAACTGGATTTCAGAAAAAACCCGGGTTATTATAGCGACCAACGCCTTCGGTATGGGTATTGACAAATCCAGTGTTAGAGCCGTAATCCATTACGATCCAACCGAAAGCCTGGAAGCTTACTACCAGGAATCGGGAAGGGCAGGCCGCGATGGCGAGCGGTCGTACGCTGTAATGCTATATAGTAATGAGGATCTATATTTTCTGAATAACCTGGTAGCTAGTAATTTTCCGGGGGAAGAAGCTTTAAAAAAAGTATACCAGCAACTGGCCAATTATTATAAACTGGCCGTAGGCAGTAAATTTGAGGGAAGCCTGGACTTTGATATCACTACCTTCTCCCGTTACTGCGGTTTGCCGGCCCGTACCGTATACTACGCTATAAAAAACTTGTCTACGGCCGGTTACCTCTCCTTGAGCGACCGGTACTTTAACCCGGCCCGGATTAAAATTAACCTGAACCACAGAGACTTATATTCTTTTCAACTATCACAACCCCGTTACGACAGTATCATTAAAGCGCTACTTAGAATATACGGGGGATCATTATACCACGAGGTAAGCATTATTGATGAGAGCAAGGTGGCTAATGAAGCGGGGGTATCGCGCAGCGCCCTGGTAGTTTCGTTAAATAAGTTACAAGACCTGGAGGTGGTATTCTATGAAGCCCAAACTAACCATGAGCAGTTGAGTTTTTTAACCCCCAGGGTAGATGCCAGGAATCTGGAAACGGGTCATGAAAGACTGATTCAACTCAAAGAAACCATGCAGACAGAAGTTGAGGGGGTACTGAGGTATATAAATAACCAGGATCAATGCAGAATGGAAGTAATTCTTTCTTACTTCAATGAAGAAAACACGCAGCCTTGCGGATTGTGCGATGTGTGTGAGAGTAGGGGTCGTAAGAAGAAGCAGGGCATTACCCAACAGATTTTTCGGGAGCAGAGAAAAATGGTTCTTAGCCTGCTGGAGGGCAAATCATTAAAGCCGGAGCAGCTACTCGATAGTATTGCAGTAAAAAATAAGCATCAACTTATTGAAACAGTTAAGTTGATGCTTGATAACGGTGAACTACATTACACTGAACAGGGAGAACTAGCCCCATTGTAAATAGACGCTACGCAAAAGCGTCTTCAATTTCGATAAGATCGAGGTAAGGCTTCAGGCAGCTGAGTGTTGTGAAGGGTAAGATATTCGATACCTTATTTTTCCGGGTATTAAACCAGATTTCAGCGTAAAAGTCGCCAGCGTGGTAAAGAAATACTTTTTGCCCGGCAAATACCCGGCTGCATAACAGTGTGCCGTGTCCGATTAGGTACTGTGTACGCTCTTCCAGTGTAAGTTTGTGAAATGATCTCAGCGTTTCCATAGTATGGCGTGCGTTCAATTTTTCTAACAATTTTTTGAAAATAGTACACGCGTAACAAAAAAACAAACTTCTACCGGCGGCTGGATAAAATTTGCGCTGTTAATTACATCTTAATAAAATTATATAACAAGCTCATTGCCTCCTGATATGACGGCAATAGTAAAAACATCAATAATTAGTTAAAAAAATATAATTTAAACGGTAAATAAATAGAATATTTATAATTATGAGGTTTACATTATAATTTTTTGTACTTGTTGGATAGACTTGAAAAAAAATATCAGTCAGGTAGCTGAAAAAAATGCAATTAAGTATCGGGAATCTGGTGAAACAAATACTGAATATATACTTTTCAAAGAAGGAAAACTTACTTCACCGGGAAAATAATTACATGCTTACACCGCTAAAGGGTTCTGGCAGGGTGCTACCTTTTTCTGTAGTTCCTGCAACTGGTTAGAACCTGACATAATTAGCATCTTCACCTTCCTGCTACCTGTATTTCACACTGTTGTGGAAAAAGTTACTTGTCTGAGGAAAGGTGTGATGATACACAAATAAAGTGAACAGCTTTATTCTTTTGCAGTTCACCGATGCTATTTATAAATATTCATGGATAATATACCAGCAAGGTTCCATTTATTGTCGTCGGCTGGTGTAAATTATTCTGTACACTACGCTTTCCGCAGTTCATCCTACGTTGTAGTGCCTGACCAATAATCTGAGAGTTCTTCTGGTTGTGTCATTCTATATTTACAAACCATCATTTGAAACACATGAGTTATGTATGCGGAAGATCAACAACTGGCTGAACAAATTAGGAAAGGTAATGATAAAGCATTACTAAAGGTGTACAGACTATACCGTACGCCATATTACTCCTGGATCAGAAAGCAGTCTGGCCTGTCGCAGGAAGTAGTTACCGACGCTTTTCAGGATGGGCTGGCAGCGCTGGACGAAAACCTGAGGAAAGGGATCCTTCAACAACTGGGGCATCCTTTAAAAGACTACCTTTTCGCCTTAAGCAATAAAATGATTGAATTGAAACTGGGCATCGGGTTGCCGTCTTACGGAGAGTATAATCATGTTGATACCGATCAACTGATTTTAAACTACGTGCAGCAAGATAGCATGAATGAAAGAGAAAAATACGTAACATTTATGCTTGAACATTTACCCGAACCCGGCAAGAGCATACTCAGGCAGTTTCACTTTTATAACCTTCCGGAAGCTGAAATTGCCAAAAGGCTTAAAATTAAGTCAACCAGTGATGTAAACGCGAATAAAATGCGCATCCTGTTCGATTTAAAGAAGGAAGTAAACGATAAATTCAGAGGTGAAAATTCTTACGCAGTTTAATTATGGATGGAAAAGAGAATGCACTGGAAAGAAGAAACTTAATTGAGCGATACCTGAATGGAGCACTCAGTGCAGAAGAGCTACAGGCTTTTGAGCAGCGTATGAAAGAAAACAGACTGTTTGCCGAAGAGATCTACGCTCACCGGGATGTAATTAGCGGTATAGACTACTATTTCCGGCTCGAATTAAAACGTAAACTGGTTGAAGAGGAAGAAAATCTGCTTCGTCCGGCCGTTACCACGCAACAGATGCTTGGGATTGCTGCCAGTGTGGCTCTTTTGTTAGTAGCCGTATATCTATTCAAAGGTAACTCTATTAATCCGGAAAGCACCTTTAAGGCTTATTTTTCGCCCTACCCTGCAAATTTTGCCATGGCAGTCATGGTTAATGACAGCGCCATGAAAGGATCTTCGGCCATGAAGTTGTACGAAAAGGGCAGTTATGAAGACGCATTGTATGCTTTCGATATTCAGGTGGAGCAATCGAAAAACTATGAAGCGCCCCTTTTTTACAGTGCAGTTACTTTACTGAAATTAAAGCGTATAAAAGATGCGAACAGCCGGTTGAAGCTTTTAATTAACCGCGAGAGTTCATACAGCGAGGCAGCCCGCTGGTACCTGGCCCTTTCCTATTTAAGATCCGGAAGGTTTGAGGTGTGCGAAAAACTTCTTCAGCAGGTAGCCTCTTCGAAAAGTAACGAATACCATGACAAGGCCCATCGTTTACTACAGGAACTATAAGCTACTACCTGCTTATCCAGGTATCTGGTGACTTACGCCAGTGCTGCAGAGAAGAAAGGTCTTTTGCTGAAATGTACTTTCGGGCTATTGCTTCCTCAACCAGGATATTGTAGTTAGTAAGGGTACGGATGGGTATTTCCGCATCGTTGAAACGTTTCCTCGTATCGTCGAAATCGTAAGTAAACATAGCAACCACCCCTTCAATTTGCAGCCCCACCAAATCAAGGGCAGCTGCAGCCCGAAGCACGCTTCCTCCTGTTGAAATCAGATCTTCAACCAGCAGCACCTTCTGATCGCGTACTACTTCTCCTTCAATCATGTTCTCCATTCCATGTCCTTTCGGACTGGACCGAACGTAAAGGAAAGGTAATTCCAGGGCATCGGCCAGCAGTACACCCTGTGGAATGCCGGCAGTAGCCACACCAGCTACCGCTTCTATACCGGGGTAATGTTGCCGGACAAGCTTAACCAGTTTTTCTTTGATGTAGTCGCGGATGAAAGGATGAGACAGTGTGAGGCGGTTATCGCAGTAAATCGGCGATTTTTTCCCCGAAGCCCAGGTAAATGGCTCTTCGGTATTTAGTTTTACTGCCCCGATTTCCAGTAACAATCGGGCCAGCTTGCGCGACTCTGATTCAAGGTACTTGTCTTTAAACATAGGTGCCAATGTTTGTAATGATCAGGCTTTAGCCAGGAAAGAGCAAAGAATAACTACAAAATTACTGTATTGGCATTACAGGACAATAAAAAAGCTGTTCTTTTGGCGTCTGCTGGCAAGAGGCTGTTAAATACTAATTTACTTCTTCGAAAAACAACCAGGTGTCCGGATCCAGTACGATAGACAGGGGTTTTTCCCTTACCGGAAAAGAAAAAGTATTCGTTTGCTCATTAATATTCACAACCTGCCTGGAAGTTGTGCCATTCGGGTAAACTACTCCCAGTTCCAGTGGAAAGTGGAACACTTCGCCCTTTTGTTTCTGGTGCACTGTAATATCTATGTGGTTGTTGCTATCGGCAAAACTCCAGTCCACGGACAGCTTCGGATGGCCGGCAGTAAATACCCACTGCTGAAAGAACAGTTCCAGGTCTTCTTCGCAAACCTTTTCGGCCACGTTGATAAAATCCTGCGTAAGCGCATTACTATGTTCATATTGCTGGTAGTACTGGCGTATGGTTTCCCAGAACCGGCTGTCGCCAATTTTTCTACGTAACATGTGCAGAACCCACCCCCCCTTTTCGTAAGAATTTCTATTCAGTAACTTTATCCATTCGGTAACAGAAGTATCCACAATCGGGGCTGTTTTTTTACGGGCATAGGCAAGGGCACGCGAACGGTCTCTTTTCCATACTTTCTGTAAACTGTCGTTGCCGAACTGGTAGCCCAGGTAATAGTTTTCCATAAACGTGGCAAACCCTTCACTTAGCCAGATGTGGTGCCAGTTGGCTTCGGTAACCGTATTCCCGAACCACTGGTGGGCAATTTCATGAGCCAGCAAGCTTTCCAGTTGATCTTTGCCTTTAATTAATTTTTCGGCATAAAATATAGCGCCGGCATTTTCCATACCCCCGTAGCGGGTTTTGCTCTGCACATTGTCTAATTTGCCGTAAGGGTAATTGCCAACGTGGCTATCGAAAAAATCCAGCACCCTTACCGCATGCTTAAAGTCAGTAAACCCTTCTTCCTTATTTTGAGGATACACCCAGGCGTACACCGGGATATGATTAACAGCGCCCGAGTACTGCACGGCAAAACGAGCTGCCCCGATAACGGCCACTTTCATGGGTAACGGTACGTTGCTGTGCCAGTGAGTAAACTTCAGGTTATCGCTCAGCCACGATTCTTCCAGTTGCGTGCCGTTTCCCACCACCTGGTAATGGTCGGGGGCTGTAACCATAAAATCGACCGTGGCTTTATCGGCAGGATGATCAACACAGGGTAGCCACTGGTGCGCCCGGTTGGGCCAGTGATCGCAGAAGAACGTCCGATCGCCGTATTTATTCTCGCTGATAATTAAGCCGTCGGCAGGAACCCCCGAATAGTCGATAACCAGGTTAAGCATACTTCCGGCTTCCACCTTATTAACGGCAATAATTAACTGGTCATTCTTATGTTGGAAAGAAAGCGGATTGCCGTTACTTTCAACAGCAGATACAACCATGCCTTTTCCCGAACGGTCCTGCTTTACCAGGTCTAGCCTTACTTCGCCCGCCGGCTGTTTCCATTTCAGGTGAATGGTTGCCGTACATTGAATTTCGTTGGTGTCGTCGCTGAGTTCAACGCTGTATCGGTAATGCTGTATATCATAGTGTTGCAACTCCCAGTCATGATCCTGGGCAAAAGCGTTCGCTGTTGCAAAGAGAGCAAGCAGCAGTGTTATGCAGATAGCCATTATTATTCAACTTTTCAAAGGACTATATTACTAAATAAGCAGAAAAAATGGTAAGATTACAGGATACAGCGTGTAAGAATTGTAGCTCTGAACAACAAGATCAGCAGGAAAGCAAAGGTTTTATTATCTTCATCCAGATAAATTAACCTAACAATACATGAAATTAACAATTCTTACCTTTTTGTTCTCCTTGTTTTCTGTGGCAACCCTGGCACAAACGCCGTTGTGGATGCGATACCCTGCTATATCTCCCGACGGATCTACTATTGTTTTCAGTTACCAGGGCGACCTGTATACCGTTTCAACCGCTGGTGGTAAAGCGGTTCCAATCACTACTCACGAAGGGCACGACTACCACCCGGTGTGGTCGTCCGATGGGAAAACCATCGCTTTTGCTTCAAGCCGCTACGGTAACTTTGATGTATTCAGTATTCCTGCAGCCGGTGGAAAAGCCAGGCGGCTTACTTTTCACGAGGCCGACGATTTCCCTTCGGATTTTACCCCCGATAATGCCTCTGTTCTGTTCTATTCCCGGCGAATGCCCGCTGTAGAAAGTGCCAACTTCCCTTACGGCAGGTTTTCGTACCTGTACTCCATCCCCGTTGCCGGCGGGCAACCGGAGCCTTCGCTTCACTTACCAGTAGAAGCGGTAAAGGTTGATGCTTCAGGAAACCGCATGCTGTACCAGGATTACAAAGGCTACGAAGACCCCTGGCGCAAGCACCATACTTCTTCGGTAACCCGCAACATCTGGTTACACGACAAAACAACCGGTGAACACACCCAGCTCACCAGCTTTGAAGGTGAAGACCGGAACCCGTTGTGGAACGGCAACAGCTTTTATTACCTCAGTGAAGAAAGTGGTACGTTCAACGTTTGGAAAAAACCCCTGGGCCAGGGCCAGGCCACCCGCCTCACCAGTTTTGGACCTCACCCGGTTCGATTCCTCAGCAAATCAGATGATAACCTGTTGTGCTTCGGCTACCACGGGGAAATATATACCATGAAAGAAGGGTCAGCACCCCGGAAGGTGAACATTACCGTGCGAACCGACGGTAAGTATAACGACCGGATGGTGAAAGTATTCACCGATGATGCTACCGAGATGGCCCTGTCGCCAAACGGAAAAGAAATTGCGTTTATCGTTCGCGGAGAGGTATTTGTTACTGCTGTGGCCAACAACCTTACCAAGCGTATCACCAATACTCCGGAACAGGAACGAAGCGTCAGTTTTAGTAAAGACGGCCGTAAGTTACTTTACGCAGGCGAACGCAACGGAAGCTGGAATATTTATGAAACCAGCATTGTACGGGAGGAAGAACCTTATTTCTACGCTGCTACCGTACTGGAAGAAGAAACTGTACTGGAAAACGAATCGGAAACCTTTCAGCCCCGCTATTCCCCCAGTGGAAACGAAGTTGCTTTCCTGGAAGAGCGTACCAGGCTTAAAGTGCTGAACCGTTCAACGGGGGAGGAGCGAACTATACTGCCCGGTAACTATAACTATTCATATAGCGATGGAGATCAATACTATTCCTGGTCGCCCGATGGAGAGTGGTTCCTGGTACAGTACATCGATAACAACAAGTGGATTGATGAGGCCGGGCTGGTAAAAGCAGACGGCAGCCAGGAGGTAATTAATTTAACCAATAGCGGCTACAGCGACACCCGACCGAAATGGCAGCTGAACGGCAAAGCCATGATCTGGTTTACCGACCGGCGCGGAATGCGGTCGCACGGTAGCTGGGGAAGCCAGGATGATGTTTTTGCTACTTTCTTCAACCCGGAAGCCTGGGCTACCTTCCAGCTAAGTGAAGAGGAGTACAAGTTGAGAAAAGAGCAGCAAGAAGGGGAAGAAGAAGGTGCTGAAGAGCCTTTGGAAATGAACCTGGAAAACCTGGAAGATCGTACCGCCCGTTTAACGCTGCATTCATCTAATTTAGGCGACGCCCTGCTCGGTCCGGAAGGAGAAAAGCTCTATTACCTCAGCAGTTTTGAAAAAGGTCACGACCTGTGGGTAACTGATCTGCGCAGCCGGGAAACCAAAGTGCTGGCCAAACTCGATAAAACCGGTGGAACCCTGGCCATGGATGAGGAAGGGAACAACCTGTTCATACTGAACGACGGCACCCTGTATAAAATTGAACTGAAAGATGGTAAGGCCAGTAAAGAACGAATTTCCTTTAAGGCTGAAATGGAATGGAAGCCTGCGCAGGAGCGGGCGTACATTTTTAAGCACATGTGGCGGCAGGTAGACGATAAATTCTACGTTAAAGACTTACATGGCCTGAACTGGCAGGCATTGAAAAATGCTTACGAACCTTTCCTGCCACACATCAACAATAATTTCGATTTCTCCGAAATGATGAGTGAACTACTCGGAGAACTGAATGCTTCACATACCGGTTGCCGCTATTACCACAATGCTGAAAACGGAGATGAAACCGCTGCACTGGGTGTATTCTATGACTACGATTATACCGGAGCGGGTATTCAGATCCGGGAAGTAATGTTGAAAAGTCCGCTGGTACCATTCGACGTTCGTTCCGGTGATGTGATTGAAAAAGTTAACGGCTTTGAAATTGGCAGTAACCAGAATATATATGAATTGCTAAACCGAAAGGCCGACGAATACATTTTACTTTCTCTTTATCGTCCCGAAACTAAAAAGCGCCAAGACATCCGGGTGAAACCCATTAGCCAGCGTGAGCAGGGAAATTTACTGTACGAGCGCTGGGTAGAAGGCCGCAAGCGAGAAACTGAGCGTATTTCCGATGGCAAAATAGGCTACGTACACGTAAGGGGAATGAACGACCGCAGTTTTCGCAAGGTATATTCTGAATTACTCGGCCGGTATGCCGATAAAGAATCGGTGGTTATTGATACCCGTTTTAATGGCGGTGGCTGGCTGCACGACGACCTGGTTACTTTTCTCGATGGCACGCCTTACATCCAGTTCTCACCCCGCGGGCAGCGAAATATGGGAGGGGAACCTCAGTTTAAATGGTCCAGGCCTTCCGTAGTGCTCATGGGAGAAGGTAATTACTCCGACGCCCACATGTTTCCTTACGCTTACAAAGCCTTAAACGTAGGAGAAACCGTAGGTATGCCGGTACCTGGTACCGGCACGGCCGTTTGGTGGGAAAGGCAAATTGATCAGACACTGGTATTCGGTATACCCCAGGTAGGAATGGTAGATGTTAACGGGAATTACCTGGAAAACCAGCAGCTAGAGCCCGATTACGAGGTGAAAAATGAATACGAAGAGCTGATAAGGGGCAGAGACCAACAACTGGAAAAAGCAGTAAATGTACTTGAGGAAGAAATAGAAATTAACCTGGAAAAAACCAGGTAGAAAAAGAAGGAAAGATAGAAGAAAAAAAGCTGCTATACTGGTCAATGAAAAGATCCGGTATAGCAGTAAATGAACAGGCTAAAAATCCCGTGTTTATTAGTTAACGCTCAGGAGGGGTAATACCCATTTCTTTAAGCACCAGGTCGGTAACATTGGCATTCTCCTCATCTTCGATGAACAAAAAGGCCTCCTGGGTAAGAATATGGGTGTAACCATTAGCTTTAGCCACTTTTTTTATGGTTGCCTCAATTTTCTTCAGGGCAGGGTTTAACAGTTCCTGCTCCTTTCTTCTCAGGTTGGCCTGAGCCTCGGCCTGCTCCTGCTGAATAGTTTGCTGCAGGTCGCGTAGTTCTTGCTCACGAGCCTGGCGGGCCTCAGCAGTCATGTTTGCCGAGTTCGCTTGATACTGCTGTAGCTGAGATTGAAATCCCTGCTGGGTAGCGCCTAGCTTATTAGTTAACTGACGCTCGTAAGCCTGCAGTTCTGAATCTATCTGCTTCGATTCGGGCATTAGCGCAAGAATTCCCTGAACATTGGTAAAACCAATTTTTTGTGCCTGGGCATTTACTGTAGCAGCTATACAAAATAGCACTACGCATAACAATTGTTTGTTCATAATAATTGAATCAGTTTTAGTACTTGTTAAGTCATACAATTAGGTTGATAGCACAGGAATATCTATTTAAGCTGGTCTTCAGGTTCTCCTAATCCCAATTCCTCGAGTACATAGTCGGTATAATCGTGAACCGGATTAGTGTAAATCATCACCAGGCCTCCTGACTTGTCGAAAACAAAATCAAGACGAAATTCCTGCGATACTTTTTCAACGGCATCAAAAACCAGATCCATGCTGGGCTTCATCAGTTCCTTTTTTTTCAAAAAGTACAAGCCTTCATAGCCGAAAATCTGTTGTTGAAATTTTTTTAATTCCTCTTCCATGGCTCGGATGGAATCTTTTCGCTCCTGCACCATTTCTTCAGTTAGCAACACTTCCTCGGCTTTTAATTCGGCGTACTTTCCTTCAATTGCCAGTTGCTTATCTTTAATTTCCTGTTGCCACTGTACCGAAAGGGATTTAATTTCTTTCTGAGCTTCCTGATACTCACCCATTTTGCTAAGAATAAATTCAGTATCTACGTAGCCAAATTTTTGTGCTAACCCCTGTTCAGTAAAACACAAAAGTACAACGAAAAAAGAAAATATAAACCGATAACTCATGTAATTAGCGAATTTGCTGGCCTATTCTGAAGTGGAATTGCGGGCCACTCGGGCTGGTATCTCCACTTTGTAACTGTTGTAAAGACGGGTCAAAGCCATATCCCCAGTCAATACCCAGTAACCCAAATGCAGGCATGAAAATACGGGCCCCAACGCCAGCGGAACGATACAGGTCAAACGGATTATAATCTTTAAATGAGTCAACGTTGTTTCCGGCTTCTACAAAACCAAGGACAAAAATTGTAGCCGAAGGGTTGGGAGAAACCAGGTAGCGTAACTCCATGATGTACTTGTTGTAAGCAACACCCCCTTCAATGGAGTTGGAAATTATATTACCCTCATTGTCAAAACCGGTTTCAACAGATCGTGGAATAATGGTATTGTCATCGTATCCTCTCAAACCGATGATATCGGTTGCAATGGCAAATCCTCCCTGCTGACCGGCCAAACCAGCACCGCCCAGTGCAAATCGCTCAAACGGGGTGTTGATCGGTCCATCGCCGTAAGATCCGATAAAGCCGTAGTGGATATTGGTCGACAGGACCAGTTTCTCGGCCAGCTGAGTATAGAATTTAGCGTCGAACATCCACTTGTGGTATTCTATAAATTTATAGCGATCTTGATTAGCCGGTGAGTAATCAATTTGGCGGAAAGCTGAATACGGTGGAGTGAAAGCAGCATTTAGTGAAACCTGCGAACCGGAACGCGGGAACATGGGAGAGTCGATGCTGTTTCGCGATAGGGTGGTTTCGAAGGTAATACTGTTTGCCCGGGTGTTAGTGATACCGGCAAACTGGGTTTGCCCCTGCACGTCGTATAATTTGTAAGCCAGGAAGTTACTTAGCGTAAAGTAATCATCGGGCCAGCGCAGGCGCCTTCCTAAACCAACTGAAGCACTGTTGATAATAATTCTACCAACTTCTTCCCCGCGGGTAAAAAACTGGAAGCGGCGCTGAACGGTACGGCTTAGGCTCACCGAGAAGTTATTGGGCTTCTTCCCGCCTAACCAGGGCTCTGAGAAAGTCATGGAATAGTTCTGGAACTGTCGTCCGTTAGCCTGAATCCGTAATGACAGTCGCTGGCCGTCACCTACCGGCAGCGGGCGCCAGCGGTCGAAGTGAGGGATATTCTTAACCGAGAAGTTGTTGAATACCAGTCCTACGGTACCTACAAAACCAAAGGCACCACCCCAACCACCAGATAGCTCGATCTGGTCGCTGGGCTTTTCAACCAGCGAATATTCAATATCAACCGTTCCATCGGCCGGGTTAGGAACCGGGTTAATACCAATTTGTTCAGGGTCGAAGTAACCCAACTGCGACAGCTCGCGCTGGGTACGGATTAACAGGCTTCGATTAAACTTTTGTCCGGGTAGCGTACGGATTTCGCGGCGAATAACGTGATCGCTGGTACGGTCGTTTCCGGAAATAATAATTTCATCTACGGTAGCCTGCTCGCCTTCAAAAATACGCATTTCCACGTCGATGGAATCGTCTTCGATGCGTACTTCAACCGGCTGGATGTTAAAAAACAGATAGCCGTTATCCATGTACAGTGAGCTGACATCCGGTCCGCTCGGGTTAAAATTCAGCTTTTGATCCAGCAATTCGCGATCGTAAATATCGCCTGGCTGAATGCCCAGTACCTGCTCAAGCTGTTGTTCTTCGTAAATGTAGTTACCGGTCCAGGAAATATCGCCAAACCGATACTGATTACCTTCTTTCACCTTCAGGTAAAGGTCGAGAGTATTATTGTTGTTCAGGGCTACTGAGTCGGATAGCACGTCGGCATCACGGTAACCTTTAGAATTGTAAAAATCTATGAGTGCCTGCTTATCG
The DNA here is from genome assembly GCA_964542855.1 of uncultured Roseivirgaceae bacterium. GTDB lineage: Bacteria > Bacteroidota > Bacteroidia > Cytophagales > Cyclobacteriaceae > CAZIWJ01. Next base: position 4,107 of record CAZIWJ010000043.1, on the reverse strand, counting down.
TCCTGGAAATCGTCTTTGATGAATTTAGAGCTGTTGAACACGTTAATGTTAACGTGCTTATTGATGTAAGGAAGAAAACCCCTATCGCCGGTAGTATCCTTTTCGGCAAAGAATTTTGCAGTTTTACTAAAGTTGAAGTGGGTTAGGCGGTAGAAGAGGTCTCTAAAAAGACTAAAACGAAGTTTTTCGTTCGTATTCTTCATCTTGCTCTTCAGCTTGCCATCGGTAATTTTATCGTTACCAGCAATGTGTATCTGCTGGATTTTTACTTTCTGCTTTTTATCAATGTCGATATTCAGCTTAACAGCATTGGTAAGAACAGAATCTTCTTCCTGGGCAATGTTTACCTCGGTATTCAGGAAACCTTTCTCCACGAAATACTTTTTGGCCGTGGTTTCAACGTTATTCAGTAAAGCATCGGTTACAATTTTTCCGCGAATGAGCTCCAGGTCTTCTGTAATTTCATTAGCCTGCGTACTATTTACTCCCTGCAGGTTGAAGCGACTTAATCGGGGGCGCTCCTTGAGTTTAATAGTCAGGTAGATTTTATCTCCTTCAACTTTATTGGCAAAAATGGATATATCGCCGATAATTCCCTGTTTCCATAACTTTTTGATGGCACTGCTAATAGCACTGCCAGGCACTTTAATCCGGTCGCCAACTTTCAGTCCTGAAAGGGATATGAGTGCAGTTTCGTTCAGGGTTTCTGCACCCATTACAGTAATCCCGGCAACTTCGTACTCTTTGGGGTCGAGGTAGCTCACTTCGTCGAGGCTGTTACCCTGGCCGTAATTTCCTAATCCAATTTGTGCCCAAAGGGGCGCAATCTGAAAAAGAAAAAACAGAATCAGTACAACACGGATTCCTTTTCTGTAGTTAGTCATGATTTTGCCTGTTCACTAATTTTTCCAAATCTCCTTTCTCTTTTCTGGTAGGAAATAATGGCTTCGTGGAGATGCTCCCGCCTGAAATCGGGCCATAGGGTATCGGTAAAGAAAAGTTCAGTGTAAGCAATCTGCCAAAGCAAAAAGTTACTGATCCTCATTTCACCACTGGTTCTTATTAACAATTCAGGGTCAGGGATATTGTGTGTATTCAGGTGCCTGGAAATAAAGTCGTTATCAATATCTTCAGGATGAAGCTTGCCTTTCTGCACCAGGTGAGCTGCGTAGCGCATCACCTCAGTAATTTCCCATCGACCGCTGTAATTCAGCGCCAGCGTGAGGGTAAGGCCTTTATTTTCTTTAGTGATGTCAATAGCTTCTAGTAATTTTTCCCCGCAACTATTAGGTAAGCCGCTCAGGTCACCCACATGATTTAAACGAACATTGTTTTTTATCAATGTATCGAGTTCGTTATTGATTGTGGTAACCAGTAACTGCATCAGTGCGTCGACTTCAAATTTAGGACGCCCCCAGTTTTCGGTGGAAAATGCATAGAGCGTAAGGTAGTTAATACCCAGTTCAGCACTCATTTCGGTTACATCTCGCACCGCTTCAACAGCATTCCTGTGGCCATATACTCGCATCGCACCTTTACGTTTTGCCCACCGTCCGTTGCCATCCATAATAATAGCAACATGCCTGGGCAAATTGTTGAGGTCAATATTCTCCTTCATATTCGGCATTCTCGAGATTCCTGAACGCAAAGTTGTTGTTTTTTTTCAAATTAACATAAAGGTACACTATATACTTTAATTCACTTCAACCGGGCAGGGTATGGTGTAGAAGGTATAATTAATAGTTAACCCTACGAAGTAAAACCAATCTTTATCGAAACGGTTTCCATACTGAAAGTTCTTTGTGCTCAAATTTCCTCCCGACACATTATCAATAACATCGTAATAGGTCTTGTGAGCTGTCCATTCAATACCCAGAATCCACTGCGGGTTCAGGATATACTTAAAACCCATACCCCCTGGAAAATTAAACTGTACCGGGCTGGTATTAGCACTGGGATCGTTGTGCGAACCGAAGTAAGCGGCACCAATACCCACGAAGAGGTAAGGGGTCCAGCGCAATCGCCTGATATCATCCTTGTAGTTTAAGAAATGATATTCAATACCACTGCTGAAATTGGCTGCAAAAATACTGAAATCCGGTGCGTTTCTCTGTTGCGACAAAGCATCCTCCCGGGTTTCGCTACCTGAAATCTGCCCGGCCGTGAAAGTGGTTCGGAAACTGATGTAATCGTTCGGATTGATCCGGAAAATCACCTGCCCGGCCGGCCGGTGATGTTCAAACCGGTAGCCCGAAATATCACCGGAATAATTGTAAGCGCCCATACCTAACCCTGCCTCAAAGTTTTGTGCTACCACCGGAATTATGCTTCCTGATAGTAGCAGCAAAATAAATGTAGCATACATTACTGTTCGGTTTGTGCCCTTCTTGTTACCCTTCATTATATTCTACTCTAGGAAACTAACTTCCTACTTACTGGAATATTGTATCGGTGTACGATCTGTTCCCGGGAAAGCACCGCAAAGGTAAAAGAATGTGGCGATCAACGGGTAATTTTCACCTTTTTAATCGGATTAGGGCCCATAATGTAAACCAGGCGCAGGTATACGGCTACCATGCTATCGTGTAAGGGGGTAGTGCCCCGATTAGTGCCGGGTGCCCCGAAATTTGCGGGCTGTACCGATGAATTGCGGGGTAGCAGAGCCAGTCGGTCGCCGCCTGCCAGTACAGCGTATTGTTCCAGTGACCGGTTGGCCATAACGTGCGATAACTCGGAACGCTGTTTGTGCTGGTACTCACCTTTAATGTCGTCGATGTAGTCGGTCAGGAAATAATGGTAATCGGCATTTATTTCTATATCCAGGTGATTAGTCAGGTAAAAGCGGACCCCAAAAGTAAAAGGAATAGCGGCGCTAACCGGACTGTACTTTTCTCCTTCGGTTTGTAAATCGCGCAACTGAACCCACATCCCTGCCCGTTCTGGTGTCATTAACTCCTCTTTGGGAGCTAACCGGGCTTCCCGAGGTACCAATCCTTTGGGGTTGTGATGAATTAACCCGGCCCCGAAACCAAAGAATGGGGTGAAAAGCACCCTGGAGCCGGCAAAGTAGGAGGGGAAAACATCGAATAACGCTTTCACATAAAACTCTTTTACATTATTCCTGAACTGTAAATTCCGAACGTAATGGTATTGCTGGGATTCTTTCTGCGGGTTACTGGCTACAAAATCGTCACCGTTTAACTGGCTCCAGATAAACCCTCCTCTTACCTGGAAACGCTTTCCTAACCGGTAAGTCGTTGAAATGTCAGTGGTTGGGGTAATAAATTCGCGGTTAAAATGGATGTCGCCCAGGTAAGCAGCAAACCCTCCGCCAACTTCAAAGCTTACAAAGTGCCTGGCCGAGCCAAATTCCGTACGCTCACCGTGAAAATTGGTAACCTGCTGGTTGGTGGCTTCATAAAATTTATTGGGGTTGAAACGCCTGAGTTGTGCGTAATCAGGTTGAACCAGAAAAAATTGTAGAAAAAAATATAATGCCAGTACCCTCAACATCCCTTTCATTTGTTTATGCAGCTCTGACGCTAATGGAAGTCAGGCTTCAAAATTCAGGGAATTGGCATATTTCATCAACCTGATGTTGATCAATTTCTTACATCGAGCCCCCAATTCAGCTTCTGACGTAAGGTATCGACAAAACTTTGAGATTTAAACCGAATAAGCCGGGCTTCGAACTGTTCCTTGCTGATTGTTAGTTGAGTATCAGTGCTTACTGTTTCGAATCGCGAATCCAGGGAAAGTAAAAAATTATTGGTACGGCTTTCCACCCGAAAAGTGAGGGTGCTTCCACCCGAAACCACCAGCGGACGGGTAGATAAGTTGTGTGGGCTTACCGGGGTAACAATGAAATGGTTAGACTGAGGAACAACAATAGGCCCTCCACAACTTAAGGAGTACCCGGTAGAACCGGTAGGTGTGGCAATGATTAACCCATCGGCCCAATAGGAATTGAGCGAATATCCATCCATGAAAGCATGGATTTTAATCATGGATGACGAATCTGTTTTAGAAATGGTGAAATCGTTAAGAGCAAAATTTACACCCGGAAATAACTGGGGATGACTATCCAGGTGAATTAGTACCCGCCGG
>CAZIWJ010000042.1:0-19309 GCA_964542855.1 uncultured Roseivirgaceae bacterium | reverse complement strand
TTTTTAATAAAGCCAAACCCCTCTTCGTGGTCGCCCATCATAATCTGGTTATTCTTCGTATCGCCCCGCGCCAGGTAGGAACCCAGTATGGTAGCCCCGGCCGACGAGCCGCCAACTACCCCGCCCCTTGCCAGTACGGCGTGAAACAGTTCTTCGGTGCGGGTACCGGCGTAGGCATCGACCAGCCGCCACTGCCTCCCGCCACCAAACCATACCCCGGCTGCCTCTTCCAGCGAAGCGGCAAATGCCGGGCTGTCGGCTTCTTCGGGGTTGGTGGTATGCAACAGGGTTAAATTGGTAGCCCCGGCATCCTGGAATTTTTTCATGCCGTAGTATGAATCGTCGTATTCCTCGCTTCCCCCGGCAGTAGGCACCACTACAATGGGGGCGTTTGGCCCTCCGGCCAGTTCAATAAACCGCTCCAAAATTGTTAAATCGCGAAGGGCACCGCCTACTACCACCAGGCTACCGCTTTCCGGACCGGTGGTTTGCTGGGCGTAAGTGGAAGAGAAAGAGATAAAAAAGGCGATAGCTAACCAGTTGATTTTCATTAATTTGAAGATGTGTGGAATAGAAATTTTAAATTTTTTCCAGAATACTGTAATAATCCGGGCGCATTATTAACCTATCCAACAAACAACAGCAAAGAATATAAAGATGTTGGAAAAATTAAGTCACAGATTCAAAAGCGCGTTTAAAGCAGATTACAGTAACCCGGAAAGATATTACAGTAAATTATCTACTGCTGCATTACCGCAAAAACAAATGGCAGCAAAAAAGTATAGCCTGATTACATCTGTTACCCGGGGAATGGCCATGCTGGTGCTGCCGGTAATGAATGATGTTGAACACCAGCTTTCATTTTTCTTTATCGGTATTTTCACGTGGGTAATAACCCATGAGAATTTTAATCGTCATTTCCGGGTAATTACTGGTATCCTAAACCAAAGGAAATAGCAGCAGTGCGTTCTAAAGATCGATACATTCAGCTTATTCAACAGCACCAGGGTATTGTGAATAAAATTGTGTTCATGTATGCCTACGATACCGAAGAGCGCAAGGACTTACGGCAGGAAATTCTGGCCCAGGGCTGGAAGTCGTTTGCCAACTTCCGGGGCGACGCCCGGTTTTCCACCTGGTTGTACCGGGTAGGAATGAATGTGGCCATTAGTTCGCTGCGGAATAAAAAACAGTATACAGAAGTAGAAGAGCAGCACTTTTCTGAACAGGCATCCGGGAACGAGCAGGAATTGCTACAGCAAATACTGCAGGTGCTAAACCCGATTGAAAAATCGCTGGTACTGCTGATGATTGAAGGCTACGGTCAGCCGGAAATGGCCGATATCCTGGGTATATCGCCCAATAACGTTCGGGTAAAGGTGCATCGTGTTCGTGAAAAACTGAAGAAATATGAAATTGAACAATTTGTTGGATGAGCAAATTTCAGCAAACGATGCTGAATTTTCATTCGAGAAACACGAAATAGAGAAAGCCATGAGAGAGAAAGCCTTATCAGGAGTAAAGAAATTCATCAACTACTATTACTTTATTGTAACGCTTAATGCAGCCTTTTTACCGGCTGCAGTGGGCGTTTACTTCTACAAGCCCCAGCTGCTGATCCCGGTAAGTTTAGTTGGTATCAGCTCCCTGGCCATGATCATTAAAATAACCTTGCAGTACCGTTTTGGAACCCGGATCGACCTCACCGCCGATACCAAAACCATGTTAAAGCAGGCGTTGAAGTTCGATGCCGACGTTTTGAAGTTTCAGAGCCGTTACATGTTGTTTCTGCTTCCCATAAGCTTTATCGGTGCATACCTGTTTATATTCATACTCGATGAAGGAAGCCTGCAGGCACTGATCGACCAGCCCATAAAGCTGGTGATTATGTTAGTTGGCGTGGCCGGTATGGCCTGGTTGGGGAGCAATAAAAAGTTTAAGCAGGAATTATTCCACCTCGACCCGGTTTATTGCAAACGAAAAGAACACCTGGAACAACAGTTAAAGCAGCTAGAAGAAGAGAACTAATTTGATTAATAATTCTATTAGTAAAGTTAAAATTGTAGCTGTTTGTCGCGTTTTTTCTCTATTAACGTAATTCGCTCAGGCTTTGCATAAGCCGGGAGGTTCCGAGGCTACTTAAGGTTTTGCGGTACATAAAAGAGGTGTCGGTTGCGTTTCGCAACAGGTCGGATGCCATTAAGCCGTAGGCTAAAGACCCTTTGGCCCCAACCCCCGACATGCCACCTACCAGCACAAAACTGGAATCAACTTCCTGTTGGTTATTCACACGGTGGGTAACATAAGGCACTTCCGATTCGGTTAATGAATATACGCAGGAATAGCCTTTAACGTACTCCAGGTCTTCGTTTCGAACCGGTAAGTTAAGCATGCTGAGGTAAGCCGAAGTGTGCTTCTTACTCCAGTTTATTTCTTCCGGACTCACCTCAATTTTCCAGGCATCATTCAGGTCATCAATAGCTGATCTCAGGTAATGCCCTCCTACTTTCAGGATTGGCACCCCTGCTTCATCGGTATTTTCAAACATGGAATAAAACAGCTCTTCATCGTGGTCGAGAACCGGGTATGAATCGTTAAGCTTTTTCTTTTCTTGTGCCGAAAAACTATTGTAAACGTCGGGCTTAATTTTCAGGTAGGTTAGGAACAGTCGCCTGGGAGTAATTAACGTGGCAAAGTAAGGGGCCACGTCTTTTACCAGCTGGCCATTGTACGGACCGGCAGCAGCCACCACTTTTCTGCTCAGAATAGTATCCTTTTCACCGGTTTGGGTGTTCTCTACCTGTACCTGGTAAAGGGAGTCTTTTTTGGTTAAGTTCGTTACCCTTGAATTATACTGCACCCTGTTACCACCGTATTTTATCCCCCGGTGCAATTTGCCAATTAAAACCTTCGGGTTTAGTGTGCCCGAATAATCTTTATACTCCCTGATAATAACCACAGAGTCAGGGATATTCATACCGAATAGTTTTCCGGCCAGCTGGTTATTCGGGGCGTAGTCGAGTGTAACATCCGGGTCGTTCAGCAATTCGGCCACTTCATCCTGCTGCGACCGGTAGCGGATATAAGTAACCGGGGTGGTGCGGTAAACATCCGTCATGGCATGATCATTGCCATTTTCGGCCTTGTTCAGGTACTGGATTAATTCTTCGGTTTCTGTTACCGACAGGTGTTGAATAAAAGAAAATATGTCATGTTCTGTACCCAGGTTCCGGGTAATGCGGGCTTCGCCGTAGCTGGACCCGTAAGTGTAAACGGAATCCTGCTGTTCGAGTAATAATACCTTCTCCCCGGCTTTAGATAACTCCCAGGCGGTGGAGCTTCCCATCAGTCCGCCGCCAATGACGACTACATTTTCAACGGCTGCTTCTTCATCGGCCTGTTTACAGGATACCAGGGTAACCAGTAAAATGATAATAAGTAATATGTGGTTCATATTGAATTGTTCCGGTTTGCTGCTTACGTGAAGTAATTTAAAGTTTTTGAAGGTATCTGCAACAACTACACCGTAGAAGTTTTTCCTAATCTGTTGCTAACGGTTAGTACCTGATACCGGAAGAAGGGGAAGTGACACTTAGGCTATTTCAGGCGGCCGTTCCTCAGAAACCTTGCCGGCTATCTGCCAACCAGCGGGCATCGGGTGGTTAACAAGGTTGTTGAGCCTAATTAACGGATCACCCACCTGGAATGCCGGGCCTACGCCCGAAAGTATTTCAAAGAGGCCTCGAATAACTACCAATTGAGGTTTGGATATCGGGCATCTCGCAGATCAGCGCTACCCGGGGGTGATGTATTTTACTACTGTGCTTACACGAACGAATGTTGTCCCGGTATAAAATATTCTAAAGGGTGGCCTAACGGTATATCGAAGGGTGGCATAACAGGAAAAGGAAGCATGCTTACCCGGGATATCTTCTGCCTAACCGGTTTTACAAAAAAACTGGTAAGCCAATTTAGCCTGAATCTTAGTCCACTTTTTATTGCAATACCACTGGCGTATTTTAGCCGTACAGATTTACCTGATATTACAACAGCCCTGTTTTTCAAAACAACAGGCTAAATAATGAACCCCTTTATGTGGCAAACGTTACAACGTAACAGTACTATCAATACATATGGCCAATCTTTCGGGTAATTAGCTGAACTTAAGAAAACATCTGGGCTGTAACATTGTAACTTTAAAGTAGACTAAGTACATAAAAGGGCTTAGGAAAAAAAGTTTTTAATTTTAAGCCAGATTTAAATCCTGGTTCAATATCAATCAATCACTCTTGTCGCCTACTAAATCATTCTAAATACTTCATCAAATCATTTCTAAGTAAATATTTTAATAAAGTGAAAACCATATATGGCAGATAACGAAAATTCTAAGTTTGGCTATTTATTTCAAAAAATAGGAAATAACATAAAGGTCATTGCAATAGCGGCAGTGGTTTTAATTATCCTTTTCAACACGTTCTTCCAGGTAGGAGCTGAAGAGGTAGGGGTAGTTACCCGCCTGGGTAAATACAACAGAACCCTTGAATCGGGTTTAAATTATAAAATCTTTTTTATAGAAGAGGTGTACAAAGTGCCCGTAGAAAGGCAACAAAAGCAGGAATTCGGCTTCAGGACTACCAGTGTTGGCGTGCAGTCAACTTTTAGTAAAAGAGGTGCTGAAGGTGAATCCCTGATGTTGACCGGCGATTTGAATTTAGCGGATGTGGAATGGGTAGTTCAGTACAGGATCGATAAACCATATAATTATCTCTTTAAAGTAAGGGATCCCGACAATACTTTAAGGGATATTACCGAAGCCGGGATGAGGCAAATTGTAGGTGATCGCACGGTAAACGAAATATTAACTGTGGGCCGCTCTGAAATATCAGGTAGACTGAAAACACTTATCCAGGACTTATCGAATGAATATGAATTGGGCATTCGTGTAGAGCAGGTGGTATTGCAGGATGTAACACCTCCTGAAACGGTAAAGCCGGCATTTAACGCAGTGAATGAGGCACAACAGGAAAAGGAAACACTGATAAACCAGGCCAGATCGGAATACAATAAAGTTATCCCCAAGGCCAGGGGACAGGCAGAAGAAACCATTCAAAAAGCAGAGGGGTATGCAACCGAGCGAGTGAATAACTCGCGAGGTGAAGCCACCCGTTTCAATGCTCTTTATTCAGAGTACATCAAAGCCCCTGAAGTAACCAAAAGCAGGATTTACCTGGAAACTATGCAGGAAGTGGTGCCAAAATTAGGTGATAGAATCATCATGGATGAAGAAGGCAACAACCTGTTGCCCTTACTACAGGTAAACCCTGCATCCTCAAAATAAAGTATCTGATACTTATTAAAAAAATTATGAAAAAAAGTGCAATAATAATAGTAATAGCTTCCCTGATTGTTTTAACTGTAGTAGCACAGGGTTTTTATGTGGTAAATGAAGAGCAACAGGTCGTTGTTACGCAGTTTGGTAAGCCGGTAGGTGATGCTATTACCGAAGCGGGCGTTCAATTTAAAATTCCATTTATCCAGAAAGCTAATTTTTTTGAAAAACGCTACCTGGAGTGGGATGGAGATCCGAATCAGGTACCGACAAAAGACAAAAAATTTATTTTCGTAGATACTTACGCCCGTTGGCAAATTGTGGATCCTTTGCAATTTTATAAGCGTCTAACCAACGAAAGAGGTGCTCAATCTCGTTTAGATGATATTTTAGACGGGGAAACCAGAAACTTTGTGGCAAATAACTATCTCGAAGAGGTAGTTAGAACAAGCAACCGAACCCCCATTTCCAGTGGAGCGATCAGTGAAATTGTTGAAGACAGCCTGGTAGAAATTACCGTAGGGCGCGACAGCATCCAGGAATACATCCAGGAATCTGCCAGTTTGCAGGCTCAGGACCTGGGAATAGCCATCTTAGATTTCCGGTTTAAACGAATAAATTACGTGGAAGAAGTTAGAACCCAGGTTTACGAGCGGATGAAAAGTGAGCGATTTAGAATAGCAGATAAGTTTAGGTCTGAAGGCCAGGGAGAAGCTTCAAGAATTAATGGAGAAAAAGAAAGAGAGCTGAAAGCTATCCAGTCAGAAGCTTTTAGAAGAGCCGAAGAAATTAAAGGTAAGGCAGATGCCGTCGCCGCCTCAATTTATGCAAAGGCTTACGATAAGAATAATCAGTCAAGAAAACTGTATACTTTCTTAAAGTCGATGGAAACTTTCCAAAAAACGTTTGATGATAAAACAACCGTAATTTTATCAACCGACAGTGAGTTGTATAAGTATTTAAGAAGTAGTAATTGAGGTAAATCAAAACATGGCTGCGAAACACGAACAATCGCAAATTTCAAAACGTCTTTTTGTTTGAGAAGTTGAAAAAAATGGGCGATTGCCAACCGAATACGGTAAAGCGGTGCAGCGGCCTTTCTGCACCGCTTTGCTGTTTTATAACAACCAGGTTGGAGGGGTTTTCTCAATGCTAATCGTATTTATTTATCTTGTAGGAAGAGCAGAAACGCTTTGAGTAGACTAACAATGTAGCGCTACGGTTTATACGCTTTGCCCCGACAACTGCGTGAATCCCTTAAAAATTGGCTTACTTGACGGATAGAATAATTAAATACAAGCTAAATCTTTTCAACCTTTTCAATTAAATAATGATGAGCAACTGGTTCTTACAAGTAGAAAAGCAGACTGATTTTATCCTGGATGCCATTAAGAAACAGCCCTTTATTCACGAGCTAATAGAAGGTACGCTACCCGAACAGACCTTTCATTTTTACATCCAGCAGGATGCGTTGTACCTGGCTGAATACAAAAAAATACTGGCTACCACCGGGGTGAAATGTAAAGATCCGGATCACACCCGGTTTTTCCTGGATGCGGCAACCGGGATCATCAGCGTGGAAAATGCCCTGCACCAAAGCTTTCTGAATAACCAGGAAGAACACGTTGAACCTTCTCCTACCTGTGAATTGTATACCAGCTACCTGACGAAAGTGGTGTGCAACGGTTCACTGGAAGAGGGCCTGGCGGCGGTACTGCCGTGTTTTACCATTTACAAGGAAATAGGCGATTACATTCTTGGTAAACAGGATGCTCAACAGGAAAATCCCTACCAGGAATGGATCAATACTTACGGTGGGGAGGCATTTGCTGAGTCAGTGAACAAGGCAGTTCACATTACTAATCAGTATGCTGAAACAGCATCCGAAGCCACATTGGAAGATATGGAACGGGCATTTATTAAATCTTCAAAAATGGAATGGATGTTCTGGGACAGTGCGTATAACCAGGAAAGCTGGAAGGTTTAATGCAATGATAAATTTAGAAAAAAAGCCTTTATGTACGTCAGTAACCGGAATTCTGAAGTAACCGGTTACATACAGCACGTAGTACTGAACCTGGCGCACTAAAATAAAAGGTTACCCCACGTACAAGTGCTCTTCGTGTACACGACCAATCAATCCTGGTTGGTATTTGCCGGGTTGCGGCACGCCACACGTGGCAGGTACGATTAGTCAGTTGCTGACCGGGAAGGTTGCTTGCTTTATACCCGGGCCCGGCTAACCACAGGATACCTGTAGTTTTGAATATACTTTTATACGCGTAAATATTTACAGGTATCCTAATTCCAGTTCTGCTGGTTTTCCTTCACGTAATCGCGGAATGAGATGGGCTGCCGGTGCAGGATTTTTTCCAGGTCGTGCGAGGCTTTGGCGAAGTATCCCTTCCGGGTGGCCTCATCCATGCTGGCAATCATCTCCACCACTTTTTCCGACATGCCGTACTGCTTCATGGTTTCGTTAACTGCTTGTTGTGGTACTTCAACGTACTGAATGGGCCTTTTAATAATGTCCGATATTTTTTGCAGTCCTTCCACGGTTGAAAACACCTCGTTCCCGGTGAGGGTGTAAACCTTGTTCTTGTAGGCAATGGGGTTTTTGATAATTTCTGCGTTTACCTCGGCAATATCGCGCACATCAATCCAGGCACTTTTTCCCTTACCGGCAGCAGAATATACTGCTCCCTGTTTAATGCTATTCCCGAATACGGAGGCGTAATTCTGCATGAAAGAAGAAGGCCGGGTAATGGTATACTTCAGTCCGCTGGTAATGACCCAGTCGTCAATTATTCCGTGGGCCCGGAGCAGAGGGAATTCCGAATCAGGGTTGGCTCCTGCCGCACTGGAATGAACAATGTGTTGTATGCCGGCATCCATGGCCGCTTCCAGGGCATTTTGCCCCATCTCCAGAATATGGTCTGCTACCGGAAGAATAAGGAACAGGGTATGAAACCCACGAAAGGTATCGGTCATGGATTGCTTATCATTAAAGTCGAATACCCGGTAAGCGTACGGGGGATGAGTTTCAGGTTCCCGCTTCAACCCCGCTGTAAAAGGCTCGGAATCACGGAGGAGCAGTTTAACCAGGTGGCTCCCAATGTTGCCGGTTGCTCCGGTGATAAAAATAGATTCCATAGCGTATATAGTTGGTTTTCCCTTATAAATTAATGATTTCCATTATCAATTTCATGCTTGTGGAATGAAAATTACGGAACTAACGCTAAATCAATCCCCTGGCTTTCAGCTCCAGGTACTTGTTTAGGGTATTTACCAAAAGGTTACCGGGCGAGGTAAGCACCGTGTAAATACCGTACTGGTTAAACTTGCGGGCAATCAGCTTCTTTTCGAACTGGAATTTTTCGGCGATGGTTTTCTGGTACACTTCTTCCAGGTTTCCGGCCGGGGTATTAACCCGTTCATCCAGTTCGGTATTTTCAAAAAATACCACTACAACCAGGTGCTGTTTAGCCAGCCGGCGAAAATAAGGCAGCTGCCGGTGGGCGGAAGAAAGGGTTTCAAAATTGGTAAACACCATCAGCAGGCTGCGCTGCCGAATATGATGCTTCACGTGTACGTACAACCGCTCGAAGTCTGGCTCCCGGAAATCGGTTTGTTCGCTGTACAGGGTTTCCTGGATTACTTTCAGCTGCTTTCCCCGGCGGCTGGCGGGAATAAAGCTGTCGGTACGCTGGCTAAAGGTAAGCAGCCCGGCTTTGTCGTCTTTTTTCAGGGCAATATTGCTCATCATCAGCGTGGCATTGATGGCATAGTCGAGCAGCGTCATTTGCTCGAAAGGCATTTTCATCACCCTGCCCTTGTCGATAAGCATGTACACCTGCTGCGAGCGTTCGTCCTGGTACTGGTTTACCATCAGGTTACCCCTTCGTGCCGAAGCCTTCCAGTTTACCGTGCGGTAATCATCACCGGGCACGTATTCTTTAATGGTTTCAAATTCTATATTGTGCCCGATGCGCCTGATTTTTTTCAGCCCGTAATCGGAAAGGTTACTGGAGAAAGCAATGAGTTCGTACCTGCGCATTTGAAGGAACGAAGGGTACACGGGGATGTTCTGCGGTTGGGCAGCACGAAACCGGCGCTGAACCAGTCCGAGGGGAGATTCAGCAAATAAATTTACGTATCCGAACGGGTAATTCCCCCGCTTCACCGGGTGTACGGTGTACTGCACACTTTCCTTACTCCTGGCAGGCAGGTGCAGCCGGCGTTTAAAGTCCCTGATCTGTAACTGTGGAGGCAGTTCATCAATAACCGTAACCCGGACCGGAAAAGGGTAAGTGCCAGACAAATGAATAGAAACCGGGTTATCGTCGCCGTTGCTTAGCAATTTGGCGATTTGCCGCCTGGCCGTTAACCGGCTTCCGGGGCGGTAAAGCAACAGGATATCGATTCCCGTTAGCACCACCGTGGCAAAAAACAGGATAAGGGCAATATTATACAGTCCCGGTAGGCCAAAGCTCAGGGTAAATAAAGCAACCAGGCCGCCAATTACCTGGAAAAAACGAGACGGTAAGTAAAACGATTGAAGCGGGCCCATCAGCGCGGAATTTCTACTTTGGCCAGTAAGTCGTTAACTACCTGTTTTTCTGTGCTGCCTTCCATTTCCTTTTCGGGAGAAAGAATAATCCGGTGGCTTAGAACGGGTAAAGCCACGAACTTCACATCTTCCGGGGTTACAAAATCGCGTCCGTTTAGTGCCGCATAAGCCTTGGAGGCGTTCAGCAAGGCCACTGAAGCCCGGGGAGAAGCTCCCAGGTACAGGGCCGGATCGTTGCGGGTTTGCTGCACCAGCGTGGCAATGTACGAAATAATGCCCTGCTCCACGTGCACCTGGTAGGCCATATCGCGGAAGCGGGTTAGCTCATCGGTGGTTAGCAGGGGCTGAATATTTTCCAGCGACTGGCGGCTCGTTTGGCGGTGGGCATTATGCAAAATGGTTTCCTCTTCCTGCTGGGTAGGATAATCGACCGATATCTTAAACAGGAAACGGTCGAGCTGGGCCTCGGGCAGGCGGTAAGTACCTTCCTGTTCAATGGGGTTTTGCGTTGCCAGTACCATAAAGGGGGGAGAGAAAGTATGTTGTTGGCCGTCGAGGGTAATCTGGCGTTCTTCCATCACTTCGAACAGGGCGGCCTGCGTTTTAGCCGGCGAGCGGTTAATTTCGTCGATCAGCACCATGTTAGCGAAAATAGGGCCCTTGCGAAAGGTGAATTCTTCCTTCTTGCTATCGAATACCAGGGTGCCTATAACATCAGATGGCATCAGGTCGGGGGTGAACTGAATGCGGGAAAAGTCGGCATGGATGGTACGGGCCACCAGCTTGGCCGTTAGTGTTTTGGCTACCCCCGGTACCCCTTCCAGTAAAATATGCCCGTCGGCCAGTAAAGCAGTAATAATAAGGTCGAGCATGTTTTGCTGCCCGATCACTACCTGCCCTACCGACTGGCGGATTGCCGCTACTTTTTCTTTGAGTTCGGTAAAGTCGATTCGGTTTTCGAAGGGTGTATCCATGTGTAAAATTCTTCAATTTTGTTATTAATGGTTAACAGGGTAGATTCCGGAATCCGGTCCTGCTGCTGCACCTGCCGGAACAGGGCCAGCAGGCTACTGATTTTTTCCTGGTCGCCCCCGGTTTTGGCAGCCAGCTGTTCGGCCAGTTGCTCGTTCAGTTCATCGGTTCGTACAAAATAGCGCGACCGGATATCTTCCAGAAAGTAAATCATCTTTTTCCGGGCCAGGTCGGTATGATCTTTTTCCAGGTAGTATAACCTTCCAATGGTTTTGGCAAAGGTTAGGCTGTCGTTCCGGGGCGGCTCCACAACCGGAATTACCCGCTGCTTGCGCCGGGCTTCAATCACAATAAACAGGGCTAACCCCACCAGCCCGATGTACCAGGCCCAACGCAACGGCGGCGTTTGTAAAATAAACCGCAGCGGGGTTGTGGGTTCCAACCGGCCTACTTCGTAATAGTTCGTGAACGTAGTGGGAGCAACCGGCAGCCGGTTCAGCATGCCGGCAATAAAGAATGCGTTGCCCTTCTGCAGAAAATGATAATTAGTGAAAGTGAGGGGCACAGTACACAAGTAAAAAGCCCCTTTTCCGTAGGGTATTTCCAGCAGTACCGGGCGATCGTTAGTTGTACTGGCCGCCAGCACGCGAGTGGTTCGGGTATCGAGGCTGTCGAACCAGGCTCCCAGCCCGCGGGCATTAAAGTCATAAAGTTGTTCGGGTTGCCGGGTGAAATAAAACTGAACAGTATCGCTGGCACCTTTGCCGTCGGGAAGGGGAGAGGCCAGTAAGCGGGTATTGGTTGAAACGCCCAGTGTATCGGCCAGCTGGCCGGTAAAAGCATCGGAGGCGAGAAAAACCCGGTTGCCGGCGTGCACAAAATCCATCAGCGCTTCGGCTTCGGCATCATCAGTGTAAAAGCGTTGCGATAAACTGATGAGGTTACCCGAAAAATTATCTTCGCGAACCAGCTCATAAAACGTGCGGTTTACCCGTGCCAGGGGCTGTTCAGGAAATAAACCGGGCAGCAGTTCATTGAGGGTAAAGGTACCGTAAGGATTTTTATCGTCTTTATCGTAAGTAACGCGCCAGTTCACTGCTTCCGGCTGCTGGTAGCTTACCCACACAAAGGCCACGAAAGCCAGCATAAAAATCAGGTAGCTTCGCAGTTTCATGACTTCAGTACTTGTTGCAGGGTGGAAGAACGCTGGTTAATGGTATCGTATAACTGCCGGGTAACGGGGAAGTTGCCGTACCAGGCGTAGGCAAAGTAGTAACTCAGGCTGTTGAACTGCTCCCTGATTTCCCGGTTCCGGATTTCGCCCAGGTAATCCTGGTTGGTTTTATCTCTGCGCCACTCGATGTGCTGCTGGTCGTTCAGCAATTTCAGGGCCTGCAGGTAGCTGAGGCGCACAGCCCTGCGGTAATTACCTTCCTGTAATGCCGAATCGATTTCTTCGGTATAGTTTACGCCATGAATATCTTCTTCCGCTGTAAACACCACCGGCTGCCCCCGCTTGCTACCGCCGGTAAACAGGCCTACGGCATCAATGTTAAACAGCCGCAGGATAACGTAAACCAGGAAGAGGGCGGCGATACCGATAATGATGTACTCTATTACGTTATTACTCCCCTGCCCACTACCTAAAAGGCCTGAAAGCTGTTGGGAAAGCCATTGCATAAAGCGTTCCCAGATGCTGATCCCGCGGTTCTGCTGGTTAATGTAGGCGTACTGATCACTTTCGCGGAACTGCCGGAGTTGTTCTTCATTAAACGATCGGGAAAGGGTATCCTGGAGTACTCGGTTCATTAATTCCCAACCTGGTCAATACGGTCCATCAATCCTCTTGCCTCGTTCTTTTCCACCAGGTGAAAGTACTGCACCGCCAATGCTACGGCAGTAAGCGAATAAAGCAACTGTCCGCCCAGGTACGAAATGGTGTAGGAAACACTGGAAAATAAACTGTCGGGTTTATTAAAAGCCCCTTCGTCGATGGTATGCAGGGCTTGAAAGAAGCTGGTAATTAATACCGGGAACTGAAATACCAGCCCGAAAATACTCTGCAGGATGGAAATAATAATCAGGAAGCCAAAGGTTGACCACCAGTTGTTCTGCACCAGTTTCAGTGAACGGCTAAACGCAAGGTTGGAACGCTCAAACACGGTGAGGGGAAAAGCCAGCGCCAGGTAAATGGTGAGAGCGATACCCGGGATAACGAAAACAAAAAGGCCCAGGCCAACCAGGATAGCGTATACGATAATGGCCAGGACAATCCAGCCGACACTTTTCACCACCTGATTCCATACCTCGGTTACGGTAATCGGGTCGCTTAAATCTTCCCGTTCCATGTAGAGCTTCTGGTACTCGAAAGTTGTAGTCATTACCAGCGCTACGGAAAGAAAACTGAGCATAGCAGCTAAAGAAGCAGAGCTCAGTGAGTTAACAACCTCATTGATGTCAGGTTCCGACCCTTGCTGAAAAGATAATACCTGATCGAAAAACTGGCTGTAAATAATCCCAACCACCAGCGATACCGGGCCGGCAATCACCAGCAGGGCTTTACCCAGGGGTTGAAAGTTCTGGCGTAAAAAATTTAGGGTCAGGCTAATGCGATCGCCAAATTCGCGTTGCTGGCGAAAATTAATTTTTTCTTCCTGTGTTAGCATGGTTAAACTTTCTGTAAGGATAAACAACAAAATAGTAGATAATAAATAAAGCTGAAAGTAAAATAATGCCCAGCTTTAAACCCCAGTGCATGGCAGTGAGTCGGGTAACGTACGATTCCAGGAACCCGGCCGTAATAAAAACCGGCACCAGCCCGATAACCATTTTCATTCCTTCTTTAGCTCCCCGCTTAAAGGAAACCAGCCGGGGCCAGGTACCGGGAAACAGCAAACTGTTGCCCATCACCAGCCCGGAAGCTCCGGCCAGGATAATGGCCGATATTTCCAGGGTACCGTGAATCCAGATGCTGAGCATGGAAGTAACCAGTAATCCTTTCTGGTAAAAAAAGTACTGGAAGGTGCCCAGCATGATGCCGTTGGTAAATAAAATGTACCCGGTTCCGGCCGAAGCCAGCACGCCCATGGCAAAAGCCACAAACGAAACCCGAATGTTATTAAAGGTAATACCCAGGAACATATCGCCCTGCCGCATGCTCTTGTAAACGGCCATGGGATCGTTGGCGGCAATGTTTTGCAAGGTCATGTTTACGTACGAATCGCCCAGGATGAGCCGGGTAAAGGTATCGTCGTGTGCGGTGGAAACGATGCCTACAATCATGGCCAGGGCAAAAATGAAAAAGCTGTAGGCTATTTCCCGGCGGTGCAGGTAGTACAGCAACGGTACCTCGTTGCGCCAGAACCTGATAAACCGCCCGTGGTCTTCCTTCTTATTTTTGTAAATCATCTGGTGCACACGGAGCGCCATCTGATTCAGATATTTTGTAGTTTTACTACCGGGGTAGTTGGTTTGGGCGTACGACAGGTCGTCGCCCAACTGAATAAATAACTCGGACAGCCGGTCGGGGTGTGGCCGGCTTTTCTGTTTCAGAAGTTGCTCAAACTCCTCCCATCGGGGCTGGTTTTGTTTTACAAATGCAGCTTCGCGCATAATTATTTATTGCTAGTAATCTTAACTATTAGTATACAATACACACACAAAATTACAGAACATAAAAAAATGGCAGGAGTTAATTTCAGAACCGCTCAGAATGTACAGATCGACCTTAATACTGCCAGCCTTGGCGACCGCATCCTGGCTTACCTGATCGATAGCCTCATCATTCTTGGTTACTTTGCCCTGGTATTTACTGTTGGCGTAAGTTTCGAGGGCATACAGAACGTGAATAACATCGGCATTGGTGTAGTTATCCTGGTTCTTGTACTTCCCTCTTTTCTTTACCACCTGCTTTGTGAAATATTTTTCAACGGCCAGTCGCTTGGGAAAAGGCAGATTAAAATCCGGGTCGTGCGGCTCGACGGCGACCAGCCGGGTATCGGGGCTTACTTGCTGCGCTGGCTGCTGCGCCCCATCGATTTATGGTTCTACGGCATTGTGGGCGTACTCATGATCGCCCTGGGGGGAAAGGGGCAACGACTGGGCGATTTCGCTGCCGGAACCACGGTGATTAAACTGAAGAACGGCAGAGATTTATCGAGCAGTGATTTAATTATAAAGCAGGATGACACCTACCAGGTCAGCTTCCCGGAAGCCATTAAACTAACAGACGAGGACATTCAGTTAATTAAAGAGGTGCTAACGGTGTTCAGCGATACGGCCAACCGGGAACCGGTTATTAAACTGGCCGAAAAGTTAAAAGGAGTCCTGAACATCAACACCAACCTGCCGGAGGTGCGTTTCCTGTATACGCTGGTTAAAGACTACGAATACCTGGCTGTAACGAAGTAAAAAAGAAGCGGACTGCACCCTCTTTTTATCCAACTCCACGGGCAGTCCGCTCTTCCCATCTTTCCAACATTATCAAGTCATTACAAAGCACGTCATCTTCCGCTAATTCCACAATCCGGATGGGCTCCACAACTTACATCAGTAAATTTGTGGTAAAATTTGGGCGTTCCTTGCTTCAGCGAAGTAGAATGTTGTTTTTCGCAACAGTGTGCAATTATTCTTTTAATCTTCGTTAGCTTATGTGCCGGTTATTTACCCTCCTTACATCTGTTCGCTTTTCGTTCTTTACTGCTTTTGGTATCTGCCTGATTCTCTTGGGCTGTAACTCTTCCGAAGATCAAACCGAAGCCGGAAAAAGCGTTATTCAGCCGGCCCCCCGCGATACTACTAATTTCATCTACAGGTTGTTGCGCGACCAGGAAAACCCGGTGCTGGACTCGGTTTTAAACTATCCCGATAAATTCAGGGTGCAGGTACTTTACACGCAAATTAACCGGAATGAAGATAACGAACCGGTATTCACGCAGTTTTCTTACCTGCTCGATTCCCAGCAGTATTTTTACCCGGCCAGTACCGTAAAGTTTCCCGTCTCCCTACTGGCCCTTCAGCGGTTAAGTGAACTCAATCTCGATCGAGGCAGTACCATGCTAACCGATAGTGCCTACAACGGGCAAACGGCAGTAACCAAAGATACCAGTGCCGAAAACGGGTTGCCGTCGGTTGAACATTACATTAAAAAAATCCTGGTAGCCAGTAATAACGATGCCTACAACCGGCTGTACGAGTTTTTGGGGCAGGAATACATTAACCGGCAACTGGAAGAAAAAGGGTATACCGATACCCGAATTATTCACCGCCTGTCGATTCCTCTTTCGGAAGAGCAGAACCGATATACCAACCCGGTGAGTTTTATCAGGGGCGATGAGGTGCTGTACGAACAGGAGCTGGTTTACAATGCCTACGATTTCATGGCAGAAGATTCTGTATTGCTGGGTAAGGGAGAAGTGGTAAATGATTCGTTGCTTAACCGGCCCAAAGATTTTGCCGCGAAAAACTTTATGCCGCTGGATGAACTGAACCGGATGCTGCAGGCTGCCCTGTTTCCGGAATATATACCCGAAGCAGCCCGTTTTAACATCGCTGAAGAAGACTACAGGTTCCTGTACCAGTACATGTCGCAACTACCCCGCGAAACGGCTTACCCGCCCTACGATGCGGAAGAGTACTACGATAGCTACGTAAAGTTTCTGCTGTTTGGCGACACAAAGCAGGAAATGCCGCAGAACATCCGGATATTTAACAAGATCGGGCAGGCTTACGGTTTTCTTACCGACGCTGCTTACATCATTGATTATGAATCGCAGATCGAATTTATGCTTGCGGCCACGGTATTCGTGAATGAAAACCAAATTTTTAACGATAGCGAGTACGAATACGAGGAAATCGGACTACCGTTTATGGGAGCTTTAGGGCGGGCTTTCTTCGAGTACGAGCTTGTTCGCGAGCGCGAAAATGTAGCCGACCTGGGGCAGTTCAGAATAGAATACGACAATTGCGCACAGTGCAACACTGAAGAGCAGGAGTATAATCCCGATTAAAGTAGTACGGTTACTGAAAATATAAACATCAGGCGGCCCAGTACACGAAGCGGGTGCGAGCATAATTCTGCGCATCAGGCCACGCAAGCCAGCCGCAAAAGCCAGGGCTTGTTGGCAGCGTGTGTCTTCTCCAACGCTCGGACGACAGAAAAGAAAGCATGGTTGCACAATACGATATATAAAAACTGGGCGTATAGTATTGAATTTCAAGGTTTTAGCTCGTAGCTAACTTCTGTTTTCGGTGAACAGGTAATCGCCTGCAAATACCCAACTTTTCGTATACCAAAACCGGTTCCACCCATCGAAAAAAAGGATTAAAAGTAATACAGCTGAAGTTTTGTACTCAATCGTGTACTAATAGATATGGTTCAACGATGTGATACTAGTACATTTGAAATCGGGATATTTTCTTTTGAAGAACACCCTCGAGAAGTAAAAAATCTATATGTGTTTGCAAATCATGCGGCTGACTCAATTTGCATTGATCTATTACCTAATCAAATTATCTTAATTACCTACGATGTACTGTATGAGTTGAAAATGGATAATGGGTATTTAGATGAATTAAGCCAAACTGCATTCTTAAATGCACTCAAAATGATGACAGAACTACATAGTTTTTGGCTCTCAGATTATCTCGATAACGAAGAAAAAGAAAAAAATATGATTACTGAGTATACCGAAAAATGTGTAACCTTAGCTGGTGGTCATAAATACCACTGGTTTTGGATAAATTTTACCGAACTGCTCTAGCCAATGAAAAACAAGGTGATTTATCAAGTTAGTGGATTGGTGTTGGCGGTTGTAGTGCTTCACCATGCTAGTTTCGCACAAAAATCAGAAGATCATCAAGATCCCTTCGGTGTGGCATTTAAATTTGCTGCACACAATGTTAATATTTCTAGATTAAATGAAACCCTGGCGAGTGCTAACAGGAACGAACTGAATCCGCTTCTACTCGACGTTGGTCTGAATTTAACCCAATCTGTGTCTGAAAATAATAATTATCTTTATGCTTCCGTGAACATATTATTAAGTACTGAACAAAATTCTTCTCCAACAAATCAAACTAATTTAACAATCTTTGGAACTGAAATTGGGAGTAATTTCAGCATACTCAGTTTCAAGACTCTCAACGTTTATGCTTTTGCCGGAGTCGGATTTTTTTCGCCTCATTTAACCGTCTCCCGTCTAAATCAGCGGCTCACCTTTTCTCAGAGTTTACGTAATCCCCAGGAATTAGAACGCTCAATAAACAAATACCGCACAGCAGGTATGCTCTGGTCTGGAAATCTTGGGGTTTCCGGTGATATACAACTAGGAGATCGAATAAAGCTTGGTGCTTATGCTGCTTACCGGTTGTCAACTTCAGCGCCGTGGAAATTAGGAAGGTTTCCTAACTACACAGATTCGGTTGACTTCAGTGTATCAGGATTTAATTATGGATTTATAATTAGGGTAACTAACTAAAGTTTAAACACTAAGGTTGAGTAAACTTTAATTACTTTGAGGGGTACCCCAAAGTTTAGACCACATCAGGTACTTTCTTGGGTCCCTCTACACAAATGGGTGAAATTCTCTGTAGGAATGCATTAATATACTCATTTTCAATACTTTAGCTGTATTAGAATTTTTGGCAAAAAAGAAAAAAATCGGTAGATCAAGCTGACATGTCGATTTACTAAGTTTGGAAAATCGTCCAGTTATTTAGGGGGCTAAGACATAACGATCTTCTTAACCTTTTCAACAAAACACAACAGCTCTCAGACGATCAGAAGAAAACCGTCATGGATCTGCTGTGTGCTTTCTTACTTAAAGCCAGTCTCAGACAGGAAATGACGCACTAAAGCTCCGGTAAAAATCTAAAGCTGTAAAGCCATAGAGCTACTGATCCTACCACAAATAAAAGCGATAAGGGCAAGTCTGGCGGTACAAGGGTCATTACTCACCTGCACATCACAGATACCAAAGTCTATCTGATTTACATCTACAATAAATCCAAACAGGACAATATCTCTGACAAAGAACTACTAGAACTCATCAAAGACCTGGATTGAAAAAGCCCGGCTTCTGCCAGGCTCTCGTTCACTTCCAAAATACTGTACAGAAAGGTCTTTTCCTTCGCTCATACTTTACACCCTTCAGTAGGTTGATCACTTCATCAACTTTAGGAACAAGTAAGCAACTGATGATTAACTCTTCATTAAATTTGGTAATAATTCTGGCATAGTGATAAGATTCTATCGGACTCACTGGAATACCTCCTTTATCGAGGCTGGCAGATTTATACAAAATCACTTTCTCCACGTTTGCAAACTTGTATTCAACAGATCGACTTCCCTGTATTATTATCAGTTTGTCAGCTTTTACCTGTATGGATTGTCCACTGTTTTTGATCAGGTTAAAGCTGACAAACTGATAATAATACAG
>CAZIWJ010000041.1:0-19366 GCA_964542855.1 uncultured Roseivirgaceae bacterium | reverse complement strand
TGTTACCCGTTCCAGGAACTCTTCCGCTGCGCCCAGAATCCGTTCCTTTTTATCAGCCTTCATTTTATCGAAAGTGCTGGTCATCATGCTCATGCGCGGGTTCTTGCCAAACAAATTACGCTGGCGGTCGATAAAGCGCCAGTACAGTCCGTCTACTATATCGCTCCACTCCTTGCTTTTTTTGTAGTTACTCATCTTTGCAATGTAGTTGGAGCCCCCGATATAGGGCTTGGTGGCGAAGGTGCCGCCATCGGCAAACTGGCTCATACCGTATACGTTAGGTACCATAACCCAATCGGCCGAGTCGATGAACAGTTCCATGAACCACTTGTATACCTCATCCGGGTCGAGTTCGCTCAGCAGCATGATGTTTCCCAATATCATTAAACGTTCAATATGATGTACGTAAGCATATTCGTTTGCTTTTTTAATGCTGTCGTCGAGCGGAGGAATACCCGTAGTACCATCGTACCAGCAGGGCTTCATTTTCCGCTTAAAGCCGAAGTGGTTACCCTCGAGATTGTGGGTGTGGTACATGCCGCGCATAAACTCACGCCAGCCAATAATTTGCCGCACGTAACCTTCCACGCTGGCATAATGTATATTGTGTTGCTGTGCGGCATCCAGGGCTTTATCGAGCAGTTCCTCCGGGGTTAGCATGCCCATGTTAATGTAGGGCGACAATACCGAGTGGAAAATATGCACTTCCTGGCTGTCGATGGCATCCTCGTACGGGCCAAAATCATTAAAGCGCTCTTCAAAAAACCGGTCGGCCAGTTTCAGGGCCGATTCGCGGGTGGTAGCCCAGTAAAAGTTGTCAGTGCTGCCCGGATGGTCTGGAAACAGCTCATTTACCAGGTTCATAACTGCTTCAGTATGCTTGTTAACATGAGCAGAAGGCAGTTCGGGAATGGAAATATCTTTTGGAAGCTTTTTGCGGTTATCCTCGTCGAACGACCACTTACCGTGCAGGGGTTCCCCGTTCTCGGTAACCAGCGCATTGAGTTTACGGCGTTGCTGCTGATAAAATTTGGCCATGAATGGTTTCCTGGTGCTATCGACGTATTCCTGAAACTCGTCGCGAGTAGTAAGAAACCCCGGTGAAGATACAATAGTTAGGGTAATGTTTTGGTTCCGGGCAAACTGCCTGAGTTGCCGGTCGAAGAACTTATCTTCAATATCGTAAGTAACCAGTTCTTCAATGGAAGAATGTTCTTCCAGGGTTCTCTTCAGCTTGTCTTCGTAACTGAGTAACTGGTTTCCGGAGTCTAATTCCCAGTAAGCTACGGGGTGGCTTCGTTCTATTTGTAACTTATGAGACCGCATAGCCGAGAGGAACAGGGTTAGTTTATGCTTGTGGTACCGGAAGTGGGTGCATAACCCGGTATCCTCTGCCATGAAAAAAAGAGTTTGTTCGTCGGGCTCCAGGATGTCGTGATTTGGAAAGAGGCAATTGCCAAGTATGATGGCTAACTTCTTGTAAGGCATTACTTAATGTTTGTTTGCCTATATAAAGTAAGAAAAGGGCGAATTGTTAAGAGAAAATGAAACAGGACGTTAAGATAATTACCCGGGCTGTGCGGATGATCCGTTCAATAATGAGCAAGGTAGGCGCAAAGGCCTGCCCTGTACATCTACCCAATCACCAAACGCTTATGCGAACTAAAGTAGTATGCATACAGTATTTTAAATCACTACGAACGTAACGTCAGGGTTTTGGCTTATTACATACACCAAAAAATAAATTCCGTCAGGTAGGAGAGTGGAAAACCGGCGGTAAGCAAGTGGCTGGAACGGAACTTATGACAATATGTCATTAACCCGGTGGCTGGCACATCCATTGTTAATTTGATGGTACAAGATTTTGGAAATAAAACTCTAGCGAAATAAAGTATATATTATGGGAAAAATTATAGGAATAGACTTAGGAACAACGAACTCCTGCGTTGCCGTAATGGAAGGTAACGAACCCGTGGTTATCCCGAATAGCGAGGGCGGAAGAACCACTCCTTCGGTAGTGGCTTTTCTGGACGACGGAAAAGGTGAGCGAAAAGTAGGAAGCCCTGCTAAACGACAGGCCATAACTAACCCGGGCAATACGGTTAGCTCAGTAAAGCGCTTCATGGGTAAAAACTACTCTAACGTATCGGACGAGATGAAAAACGTTTCCTACAATGTGGAACAGGGAAACAATAATACCGTTCGCGTACGCATCGGAGATCGGCTTTACACTCCACAGGAAATTTCAGCGATGATTCTTCAGAAAATGAAGAGTACAGCCGAAGATTACCTGGGCACAACCGTAGATGAAGCAGTAATTACAGTACCGGCTTACTTCAACGATGCCGAACGACAGGCAACCAAAGAAGCAGGTCAAATTGCCGGATTGGAAGTAAAGCGTATCATTAATGAGCCCACAGCGGCCGCGCTTGCTTACGGTTTAGACAAGAAAAGTAGCGATGTAAAAATTGCCGTGTACGACCTGGGTGGGGGTACATTCGATATCTCCATTCTGGAGTTAGGTGATGGTGTATTTGAAGTGTTATCAACCAACGGTGATGTTCACCTGGGTGGTGATGACTTTGATGCCAAAATCATCGACTGGCTGGCAGAAGAATTCCTGAAAGACGAAAACATTGATCTGCGAAAGGATCCAATGGCACTGCAGCGTTTGAAAGAAGCGGCCGAAAAAGCAAAAATTGAGCTTTCTTCTTCAAATAGCACGGAAATTAACCTGCCTTACATTATGCCGGTCGACGGTATACCCAAGCACCTGGTACGTACATTAAGCCGCTCTAAATTCGAGCAGTTAACCGACGACCTGGTACAGCGTACCCTCGAGCCTTGCAAGAAAGCATTGAAAGATGCCGGTTTAAGCTCTTCCGATATTAATGATGTAATCCTGGTAGGAGGGTCAACCCGAATTCCAAGAATTCAGGAAGAAGTAGAAAAGTTCTTTGGTAAAAAGCCTTCCAAAGGGGTAAACCCCGATGAGGTAGTAGCAATTGGTGCTTCTATCCAGGGTGGTGTATTCACTGGCGATGTAAAAGATGTGCTGTTGCTGGATGTAACGCCACTGTCGTTAGGTATTGAAACCATGGGCGGTGTATTCACTAAGTTAATTGAAGCGAATACTACCATACCCACTAAAAAATCGGAGGTATTCTCTACGGCTAGCGACAACCAGCCATCAGTGGAAATTCACGTCATGCAGGGTGAGCGCCCAATGGCAAAAGACAACCGAACCATTGGTAAGTTCCACCTGGACGGCATTCCGCCAGCACCGCGTGGTGTACCACAAATTGAAGTGGCTTTTGATATTGATGCCAACGGTATTTTAAATGTATCGGCCAAAGACAAAGGAACAGGTAAGGAGCAGAAAATCCGTATTGAGGCTTCTTCTGGATTGAGCGAAGACGAAATTAACCGCATGCGCGAAGAGGCAGAAGCTAACGCTGAGTCTGATAAGGAAGCGAAGGAAAAGGTTGAAAAAGTTAACGCTGCCGATACGCTGATTTTCCAAACTGAAAAGCAGCTTAAAGAATATGGCGATAAACTTTCAGATGGTAACAAGCAAGCCGTAGATGGTGCACTTGCCGAACTGAAAGAAGCACATAGCAAGCAGGACGTGGCAACTATTGATGCAGCCATGAATAAGCTGAACGAAGCCTGGAATGCTGCTTCACAGGAAATATATCAGGCACAGGGTGCTGCTGATGCAGCAGGAGCTGCAGACGGCAACACGGAAACCGGAGGCGGTGAGCAAGCCGATGGAGATGTGTCGGATGTAGAGTACGAGGAAGTGAACGATAAAGACAAGAAATAAACTGTTTTCTTGTTGTAAAATAGAAAAAGCCCTGTGTAACACAGGGCTTTTATTATCGTTCTAATTTATTATTGATAACTGAAATCAACGACAAGGAGTGTACAGCAATTTTTTTCTCCTTGCTATTTATAAATGAGCCCTTCGGGGCTCGCTTTATTTATACGAATATAAAAATTATTTACTTTTTTCGAAATTGCTTCTCTTACGTAATTCCCGGTAATATTACATCAATTCCTTTTATTATACGCACAATAAAACCATTCTCGAATGATAACGGGGTTGCTCTTTGGTTAAAATGTAAACTTTTAGGGGGTATTTCGAGTAATTATAAGAGCAGCGTAAAAAGGAGGATATATTGAACTTTTGTAGTAATTGCGGTAGTGACCATTTAAATTTTAGCATCCCTGAAGGTGATAACGTAGCCCGATACTGGTGTGCTTCCTGCAAAACCATTCACTATCAAAACCCTAAGATTATTGTAGGTTGCCTGCCGGTATACAAAAATAAGGTGTTACTATGCAAGCGGGCTATTCCACCACGATACGGTTTGTGGAACCTGCCGGCAGGATTTATGGAAAACGGCGAAACCACCGAGCAGGGGGCCATGCGCGAAACCTGGGAAGAAGCCCAGGCAGAAGTAACCATCGTTAAATTACATTGCGTGTATAGTATTCCTCACGTAAACCAGGTTTACCTGCACTTTCTTGCACACTTAAAGGAACCGGTATTTGCCTCGGGGCCCGAAAGCCTGGAGGTAGACTTGTTCAGCCCGGAAGAGATTCCCTGGGCCGATATGGCTTTTTCATCCAGTACGTTCGCGCTGGAAAAATATATTGCCGAAAAAGATTACACCGGGGTACACCTGGGCAGTCATCAGCCGGCTATCCATTAAAGGAAAATATTCCCTCTGGAGGCTGATTCATCACTTTTATACCTGACAATTTTCTTTCTCCCCTGTCGCCGGAAAGCATAATGCTGCCATACTGCTGGTAATTGTTCCATGGCATAACAAATGCTGGTTTTTCCTGGTTGGCTTCCCGGTAATAGGCCCAGTGTGAAATCATATTGGTTTCCGGGTTTACGTACACGTGGTACTTGTTCTGCGGAGTAACCCCTACATCGGAAAAAGTTAATTTTAAAACTTCCCGGGGAGCGTTGGCCACGGCTGTGTCCTGTCCAAGGTATTGCAGGGTAACCCCACTGTCTTTTAATTTAAACGGCATCACCAGCCAGTAGCTGTCGTTCACCCAGGCTTTGTAGCCATAATCGATCAGCTTTGCCAGCGAGTCCGGTTGCGTGATCCGGGTGCCATTTACCCGGGCTTCTCCTTCGCGGGTGTTAAGGTTTAAAATGACCTCTGTGTTCTTACGGGGCTCTTCCACGCGCACCATGTTCTGTTCTTTATCCCAGTGTAAGTTGCGGAAACCGAAGAAGTTCCATTCAATGTAGCGGGTAGTATCCCAGGCTTTTCTTCCGCCCAGCGATTCCATCACCCGATCGGCAATAGCGATTGCCTCCTGGTCGGAAGCCGCTTCGTTAAAACCGGGGGCAGGAGAATTTGCCGACTCGTATGGAGTTGGTTGTTCGGCCGGAGCTTGTGTACTGGTGCTGGTTTGGTTTTGCTGGCAGGCAGCAAGTGAAACCATAAAAAAGAGGATGAGGATACGTATCATAGCAAGAGTTTTGCCAATACAATTAATCCTGTGCTATTTTGTTCTCGTAGCCTTCAATTTTTTCAATTACAATTTCGCACTCATGGGATATCTGGTGTAACAGCGGGCCAATGAGATTGTGCCGGTGAAATTTGTGCTCCAGCACCAGTTCATGCAGGCTATCGAGCAGGTTGTTTAGCTCATCATTGCTCACCATGTTTACTGATGAACGGATTTTGTGCATAGCCGACCGAAGGTAATGTTCATCCTTGTTGCCGATCCCTTCTATTAGCTGCTGGGGTAATTCTTCAAAGCTTTTGCGCATCGATTTTAACAGGGGGAGCACGAAGGAGTGATCATCACTGTAGGCGTCGAGTAGGTGGTTGAGGTAAGGCCCTGACAAATCCTCTTCGTGCCCGGCAGGAACCGGTTCATTCTTCTTCAGGCACTTAAGTACAGTTTGGTAAAGCTGGCCCGAGTTGTAGGGCTTAATTACTATTTCGTTAAACCCGTTAGCAAGTAACTCCTTCCGGTTGTGCGATAAATTATCGGCGGTAGTAGCAATAACAGGTAAATTATAATGCTTCCTGGAATTACGAATGATGTTCAGGGCTTCCATGCCGTTCATTACCGGCATGTTTAAATCCATCAGCACAACATCGAAGCTATTGGCCTGTATTAACTCTATAGCTCTACGACCGTTCTCGGCTACCAGGAAACTGGCATCGAGCTGTTGCAACATATTGGAGGCTACAATCCGGTTGGCATCATCATCTTCTACTAATAAGAAATGTAAGCCTTTCAGCGAGAAGCTTTCCTTCTTCACCGAAGGGGTTGCCTTAACCGAATCGGGTTCGGGGCAGGTAAACGGTATGTCTACCGTAAATGTAGTACCCTGTCCTTTCTGGCTGCTTACGCTAATTCTTCCCCGCTGTGCTTCAATCAGGTTTTTACAAATCGATAAACCCAGCCCGGTGCCGCCAAAGTTCCTGCTGGTTTTAGCATCGGCCTGGGTATAAGTTTCGAAAACCTGGTCTACTTTATCCCGGTCAATTCCCGTTCCGGTATCTTCTACCACAAACCGTACAGAAGCCTGGTTTTCTTTCGTTTCACTAGCCACTACCTGGAGGTAAACGAATCCTTCGCCGGTAAACTTAATGGCATTACTCAACAGGTTATTCAGGATTTGGGTTAGTCGGTTGGGGTCGCCAACCAGGTAATCGGGCAGGGTCGGGTCGATGAAGTAATTCAGCCTGAGGTTCTGTTCTTCCACTTTAAACTGAAAAGAAGAAATAACCTGGTTAATCACCTTGCGGGTATCGAAGGTAATTTGCTCGAACTGGAACTTGCCCGATTCCAGTTTTGCCAGGTCGAGAATATCGTTTATCAGCATCAGCAGGCTGCGAGAAGAAAAGGATAAAGTTTCCAGGTACTCTTCCTGCTGTTGGCCCGGGTTATTTTTCATCAGTTCGGTAATCCCGATTACGGCATTAATAGGCGTTCTTAATTCGTGGCTGATGGTAGAGAAAAATTCCTGTTTCAGGTTTGCTATTTGTTCTACCCGGACGTAAGCTTCTTTCAACTCTTCCTCAACCCTTTTACGTTCATTAATTTCCTTGTTTAATTGCTGGGTCCGTAGTTGTACCAGGGAATAAAGGTTTCTTTTATGAATGCGTAATTCCTGTTCGGCCTGGTAGCGGGCATCGATGTGTAACTCGAGTTGTTGTTCCATTTTATCTACCTGCGCCTGAACGGGCCAGTTGATAAGTCGCTGCCGCTGCCAGTACAGGAAAGTAACCAGTGCCAGGCTCACGGCACGAAGCACCAGTATAAATTCCACAGGAACAGCCAGTAATACGCTTAAACTTGAAATAGCCTCTAAAAATGTAATGAGTAAGAAAAGCGGGGTAAACGTGTGCTCGTTCTTTCTTTTTTTCAGAAAGTAGAGAAAAAATAACCCGAAAATAGCAAGGGTGAAAATGAAATTACCGGCATAAATATAGGCGTTAGGCGACATGAACTACACTCAGTTAAGTAAATCAGGGGTTTCGTTGACGAGTTAAAGAGCATCCAATATTCAACTATTATCGCTCTGGTTCAACGCAATATCGACCGGAAATCGGTGCAAGTAAGTTTACAGGTAAAAAAACAGTATTACAGGATTTTTTACAGGATTTATTCTACAAAGCATGTTAATTTAAAGGCGCTAAAACGAAAAAATGCTCTTCAGGGCAATATTTCATAGAATCAAATGATTTGTAGTGAATCGGCCAAAATTAAGAAATAGCGGTGTCACCCAATTACAATGCCTAGTTGTTTGGCCAGTTCCTGCTTTACTTTGTTCAATTCCATGTGGCCCCTCATCAGGGTAAGCTGGTCTTCTTCCGACGGTTTGTTTTTCAGGTCTTCAGCTAACTGGTTCATCAACTGTTCAGTAACCCGGTACTTCAGGCGAAGCACATGCTTGAACACAGTGCTATCGAGGGCATCGGTTTCGTTGGGAACGTATATTTTATATTTGCTCATCCAGCTTTCGCTGATCTGGTATCGTTCTTCCCGGGCTTCCATATTTATAACGGCCTGCTGAACCGGCTCGTCGCCAGATTTTTTCAGGTCGCCGGCCGTAGTAACTACCCCCCGTTCCAGGTTACCGCGGTAGAGCTGCAGTATTTTAGCGTATATGGGGGTCTGAAAATCAATTTCTGCTATTTCTTCCAGGATGTACTCGCACAGGTACGACTGGTCGTCGAGTTGTAAATTTCCGTAGTTCAGCAATATTCGTATGCTTTCCTGTTCCTGCAGCGACAAAACCGAATGAACAGCTGAATCTGCTTCCTTTTCTTCCTCGAGAATATCCTCAACGGTGGTATGCAGCGAATCTTCGTCCGACACCTTATCCTGGCTTTGCTGCCGGTTATTTTTCCGGGCCTCCCCGATAATTAACCGGTTTTGCTCGGCAATGAGTACATCTTCAGCAATGTTTAGCTGGCGGCTACAGGCTTTTGTGTACACACTACGCTTAATGGCATCGGGAATTTTACTAATGCTGCTTACAATTTCGTGCACCATGGCCGTTTGCCGCGCAGGGTCGCCGGAAGCTTCATCGGCCAGCACCTTTATTTTAAACTCCATAAAATCCACCGTCTCCTGTTCCAGATGTTCGGCGGTATCGAACCGCAGACGGTGGGCCAGGTTATCGGGGTCTTCCCCTTCCGAAAGGGCAACAGCTTTCACGTCGAGGTTATTTTCCAGCAGCATATCAATTCCCCGGAATGCAGCCTGCAAGCCGGCAGAGTCGCCATCGAAAATAACACTTACGGTACTGGTAAAGCGCTTTAGCAAACGAATTTGTGCTTCGGTAAGGGCCGTACCGGAAGAAGCTACCACATTTTTTACCCCGAACTGGTGCAGGGAAATTACATCGGTGTAGCCCTCTACTAAATAACAGTTGGCCTCGTTTCGGATGGCCTGTTTAGCCTGGTAAATACCATAAAGTACGTCGCTTTTATGATAAACAGGAGTTTCCGGCGAATTAAGGTATTTAGCCTGCTTTTTGTCTTTTCCCAGCAGGCGGGCTCCGAAAGCAATGGGCCGCCCACTTAAATCGTGAATGGGAAACATAACCCGTCCGCGAAAACGGTCATACACCTTATTCCCCTGTTCCTGTTGTACAATAAGGCCGGCTTTCTCCAGGATTTCTGGTTGATATCCCGCTTTTTGGGCTGTTTCGTAAAACCCCTGCCACTGGTTCAGGCTGTAGCCCAGCTGGAAAGCGTCAGTTACTTCGGGGGTCAGCTTCCGTTCTTTCAGGTAGGAAAGCCCCAGCGATTTCCCTTCTTCGTGCTCCCGTAAATTCTGCTGGAAGGTGTCGTTGGCAAAACGCATGGCAATGAGGATGCTTTCTCTTTCGCTCTGCTCCTCCTCCATTTCGGGCGTGGCTTCCTTTTCCTCGATGGTTATGTTATATCGCTGGGCCAGGAATTTAAGGGCTTCCACGTAATTCATTCCCTCGTGCTCCATGAGGAAGGTAATGGCATCGCCCGACTTGCCGGAGCTGAAATCCTTGAAGAAGTTTTTGTGTGGCACCACGTAAAACGAAGGTGTCCGCTCGTTGTTAAACGGACTTAGTCCGCGGTAGCTGGAGCCCGACTTTTTCAACTGCACAAAGTCGCCGATGATTTCAAAAATATCGGTGCGGCTTTTAATTTCGTCGATAGTGTCGCGTGGAATCATGGTAGCAAGGAAAATATTATCAGACGTCCCCTTTTTACTTGAAAAATAAACATTTGTAACTTAGTGGAAAGGAAAAGTGTTATAATTTGGTAACTAGAGTTACCATGCAAAGGTACGCGAACCGATAGCCATTGCAAGAACAGAATTTATTGTTATGAAAATTAATGAAGAAAACGTTTTAAAGGCCCTGGGAACCGTTGAAGATCCTGATCTGAAACAAGACCTGGTAAGCCTGAATATGATACAGGGGTTAACCGTAGATGGAAACAAAATTGCCTTCTCGGTGGTCCTTACCACTCCCGCCTGCCCGCTGAAAGAACTGATTAAGAAAAATTGTGAAAACGCAATTGCAGAGCAGGTAAGTAAAGAGGCTGAAGTTACCATCAACATGACCTCAAATGTTACGACCACCCGCGAAAAGGCCCCTATGTTGCCTAACGTGAAAAATATTATTGCTATTGCTTCCGGTAAAGGTGGGGTAGGGAAATCTACCGTTACGGCTAATTTAGCCGTAGCCCTGGCCCAGCAGGGAGCGAAAGTAGGTATAATCGACGCCGATATTTTCGGCCCCTCGCAGCCCACCATGTTCAACTGCGAAAAAGAGCAGCCCACAGTGAAGGAAGTGAATGGAAAAAATTACATTGTACCTGTCGAGCAGTACGGGGTAAAACTCATTTCCATCGGTTTCCTTATGCCTACTAACGATGCAGTGGTTTGGCGCGGACCGATGGCCAGCAAGGCACTGCAGCAGTTTATGAGTGATGCCGAGTGGGGAGAGCTGGATTACATGCTGGTCGATTTACCACCGGGAACCAGTGATATTCACCTCACCCTGGTTCAGTCGGTTCCGGTAACCGGGGCGGTCATTGTAACTACCCCGCAGAAAGTGGCCCTGGCCGATGCCCGCAAGGGACTGGCAATGTTCAAGCAGCCACAAATAAATGTGCCTGTTCTGGGTGTAGTGGAGAATATGGCCTACTTCACCCCGGCTGAACTGCCCGATAATCGGTATTATATTTTTGGTGAAGGTGGTGGAAAAGACCTGGCTCAACAATTTTCCGTACCTTACCTGGCGGAAATTCCGCTGGTTCAATCCATTCGCGAAAGCGGCGATTCGGGCTTCCCGGCAGTGATGAAAGAAATCAAACAAGAGAGCGACCAGGTGCAGTACGATGCATTTCATAACCTGGCCCAGGAGTTTGCCCGCCAGGTAGCCATCAGGAACGCTGACATGGCGCAAACCAAACCGGTTGAAATGAAAACCTAATTTTTATGAATGCGGATATACAAAATAGAGTTGAAGGTGCGTTAAGTACAATAAGGCCTTACCTTCTCCGGGACGGCGGCGATGTGAAGCTACTGGAAATTGATGGTGATATGGTTGTGAAACTGGAACTGATGGGGTCCTGCGTCAGCTGTCCCATGTCATCAATGACTATGAAAGCCGGAATTGAAGAATCAATTCTGCGTGCCGTTCCGGAAGTAACCAGGGTAGAAGCAGTGAACCTTGCCACATCCTAACAACTGGTTCATCTTTTACCTGGGTATATTAACAACAGGGAAAGGTTGCTTCTTTCCTGATGTGCGCGTATGAAAATAAAACTACTGGTATGTGTTGTCCTGTTGCTAATTTCCACTGCTGTAAGGGCACAGTCTGATCGATGCGGTACGGTTCATTTCAATAATCTGCAACACAACAAAACCGAACGGTATATTCGCGTTGATCAGTTTGAGCGCTGGATGAAAGAAAAAAGAAAATCCCGGCTTACTCCGTTTAACCAGTCAGACAGCGTAACCGTGTACCGCATACCCGTAGTTGTTCACGTTATTCATAATGGAGATCCTGAAGGTACCGGCTCCAATGTTCCTGCCGAACAAATTCTTTCCCAGATCAACGTCCTTAACGAAGATTTCCGACGCAGCAATGCCGATACGGTATTAACCCCCTCTATTTTTCGCCCGGTAGCTGCCGACACCCGGATAGAATTCGTGCTGGCCAGGCAAGACCCTAACGGGCTACCCACTAATGGAATAAACCGGGTAAATGGCTTTGAGCAAACCGGTAAACGTTCCTGGCGCATTAACGAAGGGCAGCAGTTGTCGAACCTGAGCTACTGGCCGGCCAATGATTACATGAATTTATGGGTTGCCAACCTTTCCGGTAGCCTTATTGGTTATGCCCAGTTTCCGCAGGCCGTGAACGGCGACCCCGCCGGGCTGGAAGATGCCGTTAATAATCCATCTACCGATGGAGTGGTAATTGACTATGAATACTTCGGTTCGGGAGGAAGTGCTGCACCGGTGAGCAAAGGTAGAACGGCCACCCATGAGGTTGGCCATTTCCTGGGGCTGCGCCACATTTGGGGCGATGATAACGCCTGCGGCGCTTCTGATTTCTGTGAAGATACTCCGCCCCAGGAAACCAGTTCGGAAGGTTGCCCGGGTAGCTCATTCAGTTGTGGTACGGAAGACATGTTCCAAAATTACATGGATTACACCATCGATGAGTGCATGAATATCTTTACCCGGTCACAACAGGAACGCATGCGAATTATCCTGGAAAACAGCCCCCGAAGAAAAAGCCTGCTGGTATCGCCCGGGCTGCAGGACCCCGCCGGGCGTAGCGATGACATGGGAATTGTAGCTATTGAAGAACCCAGCGCCACCGTTTGTGATTTGCCGGTTACCCCCCGGCTGCTGGTACAGAATTTCGGCAACAATACTGTTAATAACTTTAATATCCTGCTCACGCTTCCCGACGGAAAACAGCAAAACGTATTCGTGGAAACTGCTGAACCGCTCGATAGTGGCCAACAAGCCTCTGTTTCGTTCAACCCGCTGGAATTAGGTACCAGCTTTAACCAGAACGTGCAGTATACCCTCCAGTTTAACGTTACTGAAACTAACGGCAGAGAAGATAATAACCCGTTCAACAACGAAGCTTTCGTTAACTTCAATGTCCCGTTACGTACTCAGCTACCCCTGATCGACGATTTTGAAGGAAGCAGCTTCCTGCTCGATAGTGGCACACTGGAAAATAATGACCGGGGCATTACCTGGAACAGAGTGTCGCTTTCAGAAAACGGGCAGCCCAATGAGGCACTGAGATTGCGCTTTTACAATTACCTGCGCAGGGGAGCCTCCGATGTTTTACGGTCGCCGTTATTTAGCTTCGATCAATTAATTAACGCTAAGCTATCTTTTAGGTATGCCTATGCGGTATACGACAGTAATTCGCCCGATGAGCTAAGGGTAAGCCTCAGTACCGGGTGTGGCGATACGGTTACCACGCTCTTCAGTGCTGCTGGCTCACAACTGGCTACTGTTCCCAATACTACCGAACCCTTTGTGCCGAACAAAAGCTCCGACTGGCGTACGTTAACCATTCCCCTAAACAAATTTATTGGTAGCCAGAACATGCAGCTCATCTTTGAAGGAATTAATGCGAACGGCAATAACCTGTACCTCGATGATGTGGAACTGCGCGTCAGGGAACTGAAACCGGTCGACGTTGGAATCCGGCGCATTGTTTCGCCCAGTGTAATTACCTGTAACAGTACCCTTACTCCTTCTTTTTTTCTGCAAAACCTCGGTAGTGAAACCGTGACCTCGGTACAGGTAGAATACGATATTACCGGAAGTACTTCTGGTGGTTCTTTTAATCTTTCGTTTGCTCCCGTTGTTCGTGGCGATTCTGTAGAACTGGCTTTGCCCGAGATCAATATCCCGGATGGGTCCTACACGCTGCAACTAAACCTCCGTAACCCTAATGAGCTAACGGATGGGAACAGTTCAGACAATTCAGCAGCGACTACCTTTACGGTGAACAGTGATACCGAAGCAATTCCTTTTATTAGCACATTTAACCGGGTCGACTCTTCTTTCCTAAATTCCAGGTCTCTGTTTGGTGAGGAACCGGCAACGGTAAACTGGCAGGTAGTGAACATCGACCAGCAAAATACCTGGTCGTTCGTAGATGCACCGGGCAATGGGTTTAATAACCAGGCTGTTAGTATCGACTATACATCCGATGAAAATATCGGGGCCGAAGACTGGCTGGTTAGCCCCATTCTTAATTTTTCTAACCTGCAATCGGCAGCAATAGCGTTTAAGCGCTCGTACGCCCTACCGGGAAATATAACCGGTAACGATGATGTAGATACCCTGGAAATCCGGGTTTCCACTTCCTGCAACCAGGGGTTCAGAACCATATACCAAAAGTCGGGCGCCGAACTCAACGTGAGAAATGTTGCCGACCTTCCCTGGGTGCCGGAAGACAAAGAAGACTGGGTAGTTGACCTGGTTGATCTCGATGATTTTACCGGTAACGCAGAGGTGCGCATTGCTTTTGTGGCTATTAACGGAAGTGGAAGTACGATCTACCTCGATGATATCGAGCTGTTCGTACAAAATGAAGACATTATCGCATCTTACTTCAACCAGGAAGACGGCCGTTTCCTGGAAGAAAATAACTTTCGTATATTCCCTAACCATCCGCAAGGGGTAAACTTTAATCCTAAAATCCGCTTTAACCTCCTGCAACGCGAACAGGTTAACCTGTTCGTGTACGACAGCCGGGGGGTGAAGGTGCAGAGTAGAATCCTGCCTAATGTACTAAACCAGGTTTACGATTTGGAAGTACAGGGTTTAAAATCGGGGCTGTACTACGTAAAAGCCATTGGGAACTCTATTAATCAAACCCGGCGGTTCTACTTTCCCTGATTAAGTGATGCAGTAACTGTTGATTTACTAACTACTTTTTTGGAAGGTTGGCGATAAAATTGCATTTTGGCGAAGAAATTTTCAAAACATTAGCGTTAAAGCCAATTTTTTTAAAAGTACCAAAATACCTCTGCATTGTATCGGCTAAAAACTAACCTAAATACCGGTAGCACCGAGTTCAGGGAAAACCGCGAAGCTTACCTGAAGGTAATGGCGGAGCACCGCAACATTGTCGACCGGTTTACCCAGGGCGGTTCGGCCCGCGCTATTGAGCGACACAAATCGCGCGGTAAACTGCTGGCCCGTGAGCGCATCGACTTACTTACCGATCCTAACACTCCCTTCCTGGAATTATCGCCCCTGGCCTGTTACAACATGTACGATAACGAATTTCCTTCGGGAGGGCTGGTTACCGGCATCGGTGTAATTCACGGTCGCGAGGTATTAATTACAGCAAATGATGCCACGGTAAAAGGCGGTACCTACATCAAGGAATCGATTAAGAAAAATATTCGGGCGCAGGAAATTGCCATGGAAAATCATTTGCCGTGCGTGTACCTGGTCGATTCGGGTGGGGTTTTTCTGCCCGACCAGGCTAATGTGTTTCCTGATAAATATGATTTTGGCCGGTTTTTCTACAACCAGGCCCGGCTATCGGCCGAAGGCGTTCCTCAAATTGCCGTTGTTATGGGGTACAGCACGGCGGGAGGGGCCTACGTACCAGCCATGTGCGATGAAGTAGTAATTGTAAGAAACCAGGGTACAATTTTTCTGGGTGGCCCACCCCTGGTGAAAGCTGCTACCGGGGAAGAAGTGAGCGCGGAAGAACTGGGAGGTGCTACAGTACATACCGATATGTCGGGCGTAGCCGACCACCTGGCAGAAAACGATACTCACGCCATTGAAATCTGCCGTAATATTTTCCAGAGCATGGCCCGCCGCAACAAGCAGGTGCTCGACCTTACTGCAGTTGAAGAACCTTATTACGATCCTGCCGAACTGTACGGTATTGCCCCCCTAAACCTGAAAAAACCGGTCGACGCACGGGAAGTGATTATGCGGATGGTTGACGGCAGCCGGTTTCATGAATTTAAGCAGCGATATGCCAATACCCTGGTTACCGGCTTTGCCCGCATCATGGGATACCCGGTGGGCATTATAGCCAACAACGGTATTCTCTTTTCGGAAACTTCCCTGAAAGGTGCTCACTTCATTGAACTGTGTACCTCTCGAAAAATTCCACTGGTGTTTCTTCAGAATATTACCGGCTTTATGGTGGGGAAATCCTACGAGCAGGGTGGAATTGCCAAAGACGGGGCTAAAATGGTGCACGCTGTAGCCAATGCTAACGTACCCAAGTTTACGGTTATTTTTGGCGGCTCGTTTGGTGCCGGTAACTATGCCATGGCGGGCAGGGCGTACAGCCCGAACCTGTTGTTCAACTGGCCCAACTCCAAAATATCGGTTATGGGTGGAGAACAGGCCGCCGGGGTATTAAACACGGTAAAGGAACAACAGATGAAAGCCCGCGGACAGGAAATGCCGGAAGAAGAAAAAGAAAAGGTCAGGAAGCAGATTACCGAGCAGTACGAACGGGAAGGCTCGGCCTATTACAGTACGGCCCGGATGTGGGACGATGGAATTATCGACCCGGTCGACACGCGTAAAATTCTGGCCATGGGAATTGCCGCTTCCCTGAATAAGCCGTTTCCCGATCAGAAAAACGGAATTTTCAGAATGTAATTCAACTACTTTTTATGGCTACTTACCAAACTATTTCACTGGAAAAAGACTACCGAGGGGTTGCC
Source organism: uncultured Roseivirgaceae bacterium (assembly GCA_964542855.1). Classification (GTDB taxonomy): domain Bacteria; phylum Bacteroidota; class Bacteroidia; order Cytophagales; family Cyclobacteriaceae; genus CAZIWJ01. The sequence continues at coordinate 3,125 of CAZIWJ010000041.1, read as the reverse complement.
CGTATTACGCTGAACCGGCCCGATGTGCGCAACGCATTCAACGACACCATGATTGCCGAACTCACCGATGCCGTTTCCCTGGTAGATACCGACGACGGCGTTAGGGTACTGGTGATCTGCGGAGCGGGAAAAACATTCTGTGCCGGTGCCGACCTGAACTGGATGAAAAGTGTGGCTACTTACACGTACGAGGAAAACTACGATGACAGCACCCGGCTGGGCAACTTGTTCCGCACGGTTTATCACTGCTCAAAACCTACTCTGGCCCTTATTCATGGCGCTGCCATGGGGGGAGCTAACGGGCTAATTGCCGCCTGCGACTTTGCCTACGCTACCCCGGCTACAAAATTTGCTTTTAGTGAAGTGAAACTGGGAATTGCCCCGGCCACCATTGCCCCGTTTGTAATTAAGAAAACCGGCGAGCAGCACGCTCGCGAGCTGATGCTTACAGGCAGGCGGTTCAACGGCCACGAAGCCGCTGCCTTTGGCTTACTAAACGGTGTGGTTGAAACCGACGAAACGGTAGAGGAAGCTGTAAATGGATTAGAAAAGAAGGGAGAGGAAATTATTACCCTGCTGCTTGGCAGCGCTCCGAAAGCTGTTAGCGAAACCAAGAAGCTCATTGACCGGGTGGCCCACTCCCCGTTAACTGAAGCGTTGTTCGACGACACCGTACGGTTAATAGCCAGGCTGAGAAAAGAAGAAGAAGGGCAGGAGGGTATGAACGCGTTCCTGGAGAAAAGGAAGCCAAACTGGGTGCCAGATAACTAAACTATGGGTTTGTTCAAAAACATATTAATTGCTAACCGGGGTGAAATTGCCGTACGGATTATGCGTACAGCCAGGCAAATGGGTATTTCTACAACCGCCGTTTACGCCAGGGTTGACACCGATTCCCTGCACGTTCAATATGCCGATATTGCCTATTGTATTGGCGAAGTTGAACTGGCTGATACTTACCTGAATGTAGATAAAATTATCAGTATTGCCAGGAAGGCCGGCTGCGATGCTATTCATCCGGGTTACGGCTTTCTTTCGGAAAACCCGAAGCTGGTGGCAGCCTGCCAGAAAAACGGAATTACGTTTATTGGCCCTTCCACCCGGGCTATTCAGCTTATGGGAAACAAAATCGAAGCCCGGGCATTTGTGAAAAGTATCGATATCCCGCTAACCGAAGGAATTACCGGCGATAAAGATACCCTGCTAAAAGAAAGTAGTAAAATTCCTTTTCCCATCCTGGTAAAGGCAGCTTCAGGGGGTGGGGGTAAAGGTATGCGTATTGTAAAGAACCCCGATCAACTGGAAGAAGTGCTGGAAGCAACCAGCAGGGAAGCCCAGGCTTATTTCGGCGACGGGGCCGTATACATTGAACAGTTCATTGAAGATCCCCGCCACATAGAAATTCAGATCCTGGCCGATAACCATGGTAATGTGGTGCACCTTTACGAGCGGGAATGCTCCATTCAACGGCGCTACCAGAAAATTATTGAAGAAGCCCCTTCTCCTACTATTAATAATGAAACCCGCCGAAGTATGGGAGAGGCTGCGGTTAGAATAGCCCGGGAAATTGAATATACCAGTGCCGGTACCCTGGAGTTTTTGCTCGATAAAAATGAAAATTTCTATTTCCTGGAAATGAATACCCGCATCCAGGTAGAACATCCGGTAACGGAATTAACTACCGGGTACGATATCGTGGCCGAGCAGATAAAAATAGCGGCTAACCAGGTGCTGTCCATTCAGCAAGAGAAAGTTATCCAGCAGGGGCACGCCATCGAATGCCGGATTTATGCCGAAAGCCCGGCCCGTGGCTTTTTACCTTCTCCCGGAAAAATGACCCTGTACCGGGAACCGAAAGGCGCCGACATCCGCATTGATTCCGGCCTTACCCCCAACACGGAAATAAAGAGTTTTTACGATCCTATGGTTGCCAAGCTGATTATTCACGCGGAAAATCGTGATTCAGCCATTAAAGCATCGCGGCACGCCCTGGCTGAATTTGCTGTTCAGGGAGTGGAAACCAATATCCAGTACCTCGATACCATGCTGAAATCCGATGCTTTTGTAAGTAACAGTATTTCTACCAGGTATTGCGATGAGCACTCCGACGAACTCATAAAACAAATGGAAGATCATAAAGCCTCGATTGCTCCCCGGATACCCGCCTGTGCGGCACTGGTATTCAGTTTTGCAGAACAGAAACTCAGTCGCCCGTCGCAACACCACGACATCTGGAACCAGATTGGGCACTGGCGTCATGTGGTTCGAATTCCAGTGAAAGTAGACGATACGGTGCACCAGTTAAAAGTTCACTTCGTGGAGCACGGAAATTACCAGGTAACGACTGGTAACCAAACCTCGCAGGTTGAGGTGCTGAATTACCATGAAGGGAAGCTCGTTTTTGCTGTAGATGACAAACATTATGAAGCCTTCGTTTCTGAAGACAGCAGGCGTGTAATTTATGTAAACCTGAACCTTGCTAATTTTACCTGCAGGCGCGAAGATATACTTTCCGATAAAGATTACGTAGATAGTAGTATAGTGGCTGAATCAGCCGGTGGAAATACGCTTCAGGCACCCATGCCCGGTAAAGTGATCCAGATTAACGTAAATGAAGGAGATACCGTGCAGCAGGGCGATACCCTGGTAGTACTGGAAGCCATGAAAATGGAAAATAGCCTGGCTGCTCCGGCTAATGCCAAAGTAAAACGCGTACACGTTGCAGAAGCCGACATGGTAAACCGGGATGATGTACTGGTTGAACTGGAATTTGAAGAACAGTAACAAGAACCGTTAAGAAGAATAAAAAGAATCATTAATTTAAACCCTAGTGTGATATGTATTTAGCTGAAGAACATACTATGACGCGTAACGCTATACGCGATTTCGCAGAAAGTGAAGTGAAGCCGGTGGCGCGTGAACTGGATGAAAAAGAAGAGTTTTCCATCGATTTAACGATGAAGATGGGAGAGATGGGGCTGTTTGGCATGACCATTCCCGAAAAATACGGTGGGCAGGGCATGGACTATCTGTCTTATATTATTGCAGTTGAAGAAATATCCCGGATCGACGGCTCACAGGGATCTACCGTTGCTGCGCATAACTCGCTAGGCATCGGCCCGATG
>CAZIWJ010000040.1:14867-19474 GCA_964542855.1 uncultured Roseivirgaceae bacterium | reverse complement strand
GCCCTGAACAGTGCTGCCACCAAAGGATATGCTGAGGCAGGGCTGAACCTGGTGCGCGGGCTGGCTTATGCCTACCAGCAGGAATACAAAAAAGCTGTCTCCGACCTGGAAGAAGCTGAACAAGCGCTGGATAATTATGATGCCCTAAGCATTTCGTACTACGAGCAGTACGGATTATCCCTGTACGAAACAAATAATTACACGGCTGCAATTACTACTTTACAAGTTGCCCTGGATGAGGGTAGTAAAAAAGAACCGGTACGGGCAGCGCTGGCCCGCTCGCAATTCGAGGAAAAACGGTATGCCGGATGTATTGAAACCCTTTCTGCCCTGAACCCAACTAACCCAGAATTACTGGCCGTCTGGGGGCAGGCATACTACCTAACCAACGATTACGATAAAGCATTGCCAAAACTTAATGCGGCTTTGGGTAACGAGCAACTGGCAGCAAGTAGTGGAAGTGTTACCCTGAATACCCAGCGGGGAATGATTTACTTTTCAAAAGAACAGTACGACCAGGCGCTGAATGACTTTGAGCGGGCACTGAACAAGGGAGATAACTCCGGAACAACCTATAAAATGCTGGGTCGCAGTAAATTCTGGCTTGGGCGTTACCAGGATGCGGTGACTGACCTGAATAAGGCCGTGGATAAAGGCGATCGAGAAGCAGCAGTATTCTACGCCCGGGGATTATCGAAAACCCGGCTGGAAAAGTACGCTGAAGCGGTACCGGATTTAAAAAAAGTTACCCAGACTGATAAGGCCGACGAAAAAATATACGCAGCCCTGGCCTGGTCGGCCTACAACCTGAAAACCTACCAGGTAGCAGCAGAAGCAGCAACCCGGGCCATTGAAAAGGGTATTAATGATGAAAGAATTTACCGGGTACGCGGAAATGCCCTGTACAACCTGAAAAAGGTTTCAGCTATTGATGATCTGAACAAAGCCATTGAGCTACAAACCCGGGATCCGCTGGTTTACCAGTACCGCGCCGCCCTGCGCTTTCAGCAAAAGGATTATGAAACCTCACTAAATGACCTGAATCAGGCAATTACCCTGGGGGCCAGGGGAGCCGATCCTTACCGGCAGCGGGGTGAGCTGAACCTGCAACTGGATAACATTGCTGCCGCTATTGCTGATTTCGAAAAGGCGCTGGAGCGCGACAATACGGCTACCGAAGCCCTGGTACTGCGGGGAAAAGCCCATTACCTAAATAATAATTATGCGGCTACGATTCGCGACATGGATGCGGCTATTGCCAAAGGGGTAAGCGACCAGCGGGTTTACCAGTACCTGGGCTACGCGCATTTTAAGAGCAGTAGCTTCGATAAGGCGGCCAATAATCTTACCCAGACTATTAAAATGGGAACCCGGCAACCTGATGTGTATGCTTTCCGGGGGGAAATTTATTTTCAGCGTGAAGAATACCGCAAGGCACTGGCCGATGCCAAAAAAGCCATGGAACTGGGGTTAGAAGATGTGAATATTTACCGATTGAGGGGAAATGCAAACGCCGCGTTAGGTAACCACGCCCAAACTGTTCAGGTGCTGAGCACAGCCATTGAAAAGGGCGCTAACGATTCGCTAACTTACCGTAACCGGGGAAATGCTTATTACGCCCTGAATAAATTTCAGGAAGCCAATACTGACTTAGCTAAAGCGGTGGAACAGGGTTCGGAAAATTTAACTGCCCTCTATAACCTGGGTAACGCCCGTTTTCTGCTCGATAATTACGACGGGGCTATTACCGCCTATCGGGAAGCGCTGAGCCTCGGTGGAGATAAAGATGCTTCCATGAATTATATTCTGTACAATAACCTGGGTAAAGCCAAATTGCTCACCGAACGATATTCCGATGCTATTGAAGATTTTAACCAGTCGCTTGCGGCAAAATCAGATTACACGCAGGCCTTCTTCAACCGCGGGCAGGCCTATTTTATGAGCAAGCAATACAAAAAAGCCATCGCTGACCTAAAAAAAGTAGTATCGGAAGACGTTGACCAGCAGGAGGCTTATTATTACCTGGGTATGGCCCAATTCCGAACCAGTGATTATGGTAATGCCATTGCCAGCCTGGACCAGGCCATCCAGAAGGGGGCTGAACAAAGTGAGGTTTTCTATGCCCGCGGTATTTCAAACTACGAATTCACATTACAACAACCCGATCAGGCAACCAGCAAGAGATACGAAAAAATTGTATCAGATTTAAACCGGGCTATTGAAGCTGGAGATACCGATGAACGGTCGCTCGTTGCCCGGGGGGTTTCTTGCTTCTACCTGGATAAATTCAACAATGCAATTAGCGACCTGGACCGGGCACTAGCAATGGGTAATGCCAATGCAGATACCTATTTCCATGCCGGGGCTGCTCAATACAATACCGGATCGTACGAAAAAGCACTGGAACTGCTGAATAAAGCCGTGGCCAAAAACAATGAGTATACTGAGGCTTTCAGCTACCGTGGCAATACCCGCTTTCGCCTGGATGACTACAAGGAAGCCATTAACGATTACAATAAAGCCATTGAACAAGGGCTGAAGAATCCGGTGATTTTTAACAACCGGGGAAAAGCAAAATATTACCTCGAACAACTGGAAGCTGCTGTAGCCGATTATAATCAGGCCATCGGGTTACGAAATGATTTTGTGCTGGCTTACCGTAATCGCGGGTTGGCCCTGTTCGGCCTAAAGAAGTACGAGGAAGCCCGTAAGGACCTTGGCCTGGTGGAAGACAGTGGAGAAAAAGATAAAGAACTGCTGAAATTACTCGGCGACATATACTATGAGCAGGAAAAATACCCCATTGCCATCGGTTATTACGACCGGGTACTGGCCGATAAAGGCTCGAATGATGAATCGGTTTATTACCAACGAGGTAAATCAAACCTGATTGAAGAAAATTTCGAGGACGCCCAGGAGGATTTAACCAACGCCATCCGGTTAAACAAAACTAATGACCAGTACTACATGGACCGGGCAGCGGTAAGAACTTACACCGGGTACTACAAGGGGGCCATTGAAGACCTTACAAAGGCAATTGAAATTTACCCGGAAAATTCCAAGGCTTTGTTTAACCGGGCTTACCTGAACGAAACCCTGGAGCGCTACCAGCGAGCACTAGCCGATTACAACCTGGCTATTAAATTCAATCCCGACGATGCCGGCGCCTTTAACAGCCGTGGAAACCTGCTTATAGTTATGGATAGCCCGGAAGAGGCTATCCTGGACTTCGATAAAGCCATTAGTATTAACCCGGAAGAGGCTTCCTACTACCGAAGCCGGGCCAATGCCTATTACCAGGTGAATAAAGCGGCCGAAGCATGCAACGACTGGAATAAAGCCAGCGAACTGAACGATGAAAAATCAGATTTTTTTATCAAACGTTACTGTTCTGATACTGCACGATAGTGAATAAAAGCCAAGTATTGCTTTTATTTACATATGCTAACCTATGATTACATTATTGCTGGTGCCGGTGCTTCCGGCCTGAGCCTGGTTGCTCGACTAATTAAGGATCTGCCCCACCGTAAGGTTCTGATTATTGACCGGGAAAGGAAGCAAACCAACGATCGCACCTGGTGCTTCTGGGAAACCGGCCACAATTTTTTCGAAGAGGTTGTTTTCCGAAAGTGGTCGAAAATTAATTTTTTTAGTGAGGAGTACAGTAACAAGCTCGATATTTACCCTTATCACTATAAAATGATTAGGGGGATAGACTTTTACAACCATGTATTTTCCCTAATCGACCAGTCTCCCCAGGTCGACTGGCTGGAAACCCACGTTGATCAGGTTAAAGAAACGGCTGAGGGGGTGAGCGTTACCACCGGAAAGGGAACATTTAATGCCAGCCTGGCTTTTAACAGCCTGCGGCCCAAAGACGAGGAGGAAAAGTCAGTGCATTACAATTACCTGTTGCAGCACTTCAAGGGCTGGGTTATTAAAACACCCGAAGCTTCTTTCGATCCGGGATCGCCTACATTCATGGATTTTCGCGTTCCCCAAAACGGCGATTGCCGTTTCATGTACGTGCTGCCGTTTAACGAGCACGAAGCATTAATCGAGTACACCCTGTTTTCGCCTGACTTACTAAGCCAGGAAGAATATACAAACGCAATTAAATCGTACATTTCGGATTTCCTGCATATTTCCAATTACCAGGTGGTTCATGAAGAGTTCGGGGTGATTCCCATGACCGATATGCCTTATGATCCCGGGCAAGGGGAAAAGATAATTAACATCGGCACTGCCGGGGGCCAGACCAAACCTTCTTCCGGTTATACCTTTACCCGGGTGCAGCGCCACAGCCATAACATTGTACGAGCCCTGGCGCATAACAGGCACCCGCTTCATTACCATCGTTCCAGTGGTCGCTTCATGCTGTACGATAAAACCTTACTCAATGTCATTGCTCATAACATGTATCCCGGTGCTGGCGTGTTTGCCCGGTTATTCGAAAAAAATAAACCGCAGCGGGTGTTGCGGTTCCTGGATGAAGACACTTCAATTATCGAAGATTTAGGCATTATGTCGTCAGTGCCTATTATTCCATTTTCTAAAGGAATGTTACGGTCTGTTGCGAGCTGATTACTTTATTCCTGCGAAGCTTT
>CAZIWJ010000040.1:0-14767 GCA_964542855.1 uncultured Roseivirgaceae bacterium | reverse complement strand
CTTTTCTTTTTCCTGGAACCAGCTTGCTGGTATACTCACTTTCCATCACTGCTTTTTCCAGAATTTCGATTTTGCATTGCAACTCTTTAGCTTCTGCTCCTTTAACACTGGCTTCTTTTTCCACCCGGTGAATAGCTTCGTACAATTGCCCCACGGTGCCACAATCTTTCCGGCCCCGCTCAAGTGCGGCTGTAGTAAGTGCGTTGAAGGCTTTATTTAATCAGTGATATACTGATTGGTCCGGCTGAGTGCTTCAGCAAAAGCTGTGTCGTTGGCGAGATCACCCGTCCATCAGCACGTCCAGATTCTCCCGTGCCTACTGAAGTACCTGAAGGGTACTATCCTAAAAAGTACTTGGGCATCTATTATACGGATACTACTATGGTTAGTTCATTACCGGATGCCTTGAAAAAAGAATTTTTGCTTTAGCTGGGAAAAGATCAGCTGGCTATATCAGCGTACGAAGCCAGGAAATCCTGGTAAGTACTTTTAATTCCCTCTTCCAGTGAAATCCGGGCCGTGTATCCCAGGTTATTTAACCGGCTTACGTCCATTAATTTACGGGGAGTTCCATCGGGCTTATCAGTATTAAACGCAAGTTCTCCTTCAAAACCCACCACCTTTTTAATAAGCATCGCTAATTCTTTAATGCTTACATCTACACCAGTTCCCACGTTTACGAATTGCGGTTCGTTGTAATGCTGCATCAGGAATAAACAGGCTCCGGCCAGGTCATCCACGTGCATAAATTCCCTTTTCGGGCTACCGGTTCCCCATATTTCTACCGAGTAGGCCTGGTTTTCTTTAGCTTCGTGGAATTTCCGGATCAGGGCTGGAAGCACGTGCGAATTTTCCAGATCGTAATTATCGTTGGGCCCGTACAGGTTGGTAGGCATCAGCGAAATATAGTTACATCCGTACTGGGAACGATAGGCTTCGCACATCTTAATGCCGGCAATTTTTGCAATTGCGTACGGTTCATTGGTCGATTCCAGCGGGCCGGTAAGCAGGTAATCTTCCTTAAGAGGCTGGGGCGCCATTTTAGGGTAGATGCAGGAAGAGCCCAGGAACATCAGTTTCTTCACCTCAGCCTCGTAACTTTGGTGAATGATATTCTGCTGAATCATTAAATTATCATATAGAAATTCAGCCCGGTAAATGTTGTTAGCCTGAATTCCCCCCACCTTAGCGGCAGCCAGGAAAACGAAATCGGGTTTTTCCTGCTGGAAAAATTCTTTCACCTGCTGCTGGTTTCTCAAATCAAGCTCAGAGGAAGTTCGGGTAACCAGGTTCTGGTACCCTTCCTTTTCCAGGATTCGGTAAATGGCCGAGCCAACCATTCCCCGATGACCAGCGACATATATTTTATCGGTTTTATTCATGGTAGTTCATAATTTGATGCCCACCTTCCATGAGGTATTTATCTTTACGGAATAATTCCAGGTCTGAGCCAATCATGTCGGCCACCAGCTTATCGAGGTCGTAATTCAGCTCCCAGCCCAGTTTTTTGCGTGCTTTAGCTGCATCGCCGATTAACAGTTCTACTTCAGTAGGCCGGAAATAACGAGGGTCGACCTTTACAATCTCCTGCCCTTCTTTCAGGTCGAATTCGCTGTTGTTACACGACTCAACGTACCCGATTTCTTCAACCCCGGTATTTTTAAAACCAACCGTAATACCCAGTTCAGCAAACGATTTTTTCACAAAATCGCGAACTGTAGTGGTTACCCCGGTGGCGATGACAAAGTCTTCAGGTTTATCCTGCTGCAGGATCAGCCACATGGCCCGAACGTAGTCTTCAGCATGACCCCAGTCGCGTTTGGCATCCATGTTACCCAGGTAAAGCACATCCTGTAGTCCCAGAGCAATACGGCAGCAGGCGCGGGTAATTTTGCGGGTTACAAATGTTTCCCCGCGCAGTGGTGACTCGTGGTTAAACAAGATCCCGTTTACCGCAAACATATTATAAGCTTCGCGATAGTTTACGGTAATCCAGTAACCGTACAGTTTGGCTACAGCATAAGGAGACCGGGGATAAAACGGTGTTTTTTCGCTTTGGGGTATTTCCTGCACCAGGCCGTATAATTCGGAGGTAGAGGCCTGGTAGATTTTGGTTTTATCAATTATACCCAAAAGACGAACCGCTTCCAGGATGCGGAGAGTTCCGAGGCCGTCGACATTGGCGGTGTATTCCGGCTCATCGAAGCTAACCTTTACGTGCGACATGGCACCCAGATTGTATATTTCATCGGGCTGCACCTCCTGGATGATCCGGATAATATTGGTTGAATCGGTAAGATCGCCGTAGTGCAAAACGAAGCGGACGTGTTTTTCGTGCGGATCCTGGTAAAGAGCGTCAATCCTATCGGTATTGAAAAGCGAGCTTCGCCTTTTAATTCCGTGAACCTCGTATCCTTTTTTCAGTAAAAAATCGGCAAGGTAGGCTCCGTCCTGTCCGGTAATACCGGTAATTAATGCTTTTTTCATAATATATTCATTCAAAGAAGAAATATCAGCTCATCACTGCTAGCTGGTTAACTGGTTGGTCATTTTAAGTGAATACTTAAATATAAAATTTAATCCTGTTTGATATTAATATTATTAACTAATGTAATAATTACCAGTGCCAGGGATGCAAGTGCAGAGCTGATCGAGATAGCCTGCTGGGCGGTTATACCCTTTCTTTCCGGTTTAGCCGGTACAATAATTTCAGCTCCCGGTTCAATACCTGGATAATTACGAATACCTATAAAAGACCGGGTTCGGTCTACCGAACCGTTTGCGTAAACCACATAAGTTCGCTTCCTGTTAGCGTCGTTTGTAAACCCTCCTGCCTGTGAAAGATAGAAAGAAAGCGATCTGTTTTTTTCGTATCGCACGGTTACCGGGTATAACAACTCTCCACTGATTTTTACCGTTTGAAGTTCTTTTGGAATATACAAACTATCCCCGGCCTGCAGAATAAAATCGTTACGCTCACCAGAGTTTTTTAGCACTTCGGCCAGGTTGATACCAATTTGCTCCTGCTCCTTTACTGTAGTAATTTCCCGGTTTTGAGCAGTATCCTCTAACAGCCTTTGTCTTTGTAGTTCCTGTTGTTTTCTTTCCTCTTTCGTTAACTGGATTTTCCTAATAAACTTGGTTCCTTCCAGGAAAGCAAACTGGGTTAACCCTCCGGCTCGCTCAATTAAGCTCGAAACCCTTTCATTCCGGTTAGAAAGTACGTAAGTGCCCGGATATTTTACTTCACCGGCTATTTTTACCTGCTGCTGTTCCTGGTAGCTTGGGAGTATACGGACAAACACCTGATCGAAAGGTTTAAGCTCGAAATTGGAAGCGTTATCGCTTAGGGAAAAATTTTCCTTTACATCGAAAGTAAATACTTCTGCAATTTCATCGGTTACTTCGTTAATATCGCGCTTCCTGCGCGCCACTTCTACCTGCTGCTGCGAGGCCGATTCCTTTAACCCCCCTGCCAGGATAATGGCATCGCCCAGTGTAACATCTTCCAGGTAGGGATATTTTCCGGGAGCAAACACCTCTCCCTGCACTTCTATTTGTAACTGATCGCGGAAAGATAAACCTGAGAATACCCTCAACACATCTTCCCGTTGTAATTTAATGGTATCAGTAGCCTCACTTAACGCGCTGCGAAGATTGACCCCAATGGATGAGGTACTCAGATTCGGTTTCAGCCGAAGCAATATGGCCCGGCTGGTGAAAGCATCTTCCCGCAGGCCTTCTGCTTTACGGATTAAATCGCCAACCGTCATTCCTTCTTCCAGTTCGTAAGCGCCTTCCCGGTATACGGCTCCCACTACTTCCACGCGGTTGCTGAACCGATCCAGTATTTCTCCCACTTCAATTACATCGCCGTTCTTAAGCTTAAAATCCCTTTTCTCTTCTTTACTTACCTCAACGATACTTTTTTCCCGGTCCGTGTTTCGGGTAACCCTGAAGTTTTTAGCGTAGGCATTTTCCGTAAAGCCGCCGGCGAAGGTGAATGCATCTTTCAGTGTTTCCCGGTCCTGTACTTCGTAGTACCCTGGTCGTTTAACCTCACCCACCATCTCGATCCGGTTTTCGTAGGTACTGATCCGGATAATATCCTGATCGCGTAAGAGGATATTATTGTCCTGGCTACCTTTCACCAGGAAATCATACATATCGAAGGTTGTATGTACTTTGTTGTTTCTTATAATCTCAATGTTACGAAAGGAACCCCGAAAGGTAGGACCACCCGAAAGGTAGAGCACGTTGAACATTGAAGTTAACGAAGGAACAGTGTAAGTTCCTGGTTTACGCACTTCACCTATTAACGTAACCTTAATGCTGCGCACGCTGCCCAGTGTAATATCAGCGTAGGTATTAGGATTAGGCCGCTCCAGGCCGGCATAAATATTTTTTAATCGGTTAATGATTCTTCTGCGTGCTTCCTCGATGGTAAGCCCGTTTACGTAAATAGGGCCCAGGTTGGGTATGGTAATCATCCCCTCCCGATCAACAATCTGCTGGTATACCTGTTGCGAAGCTCCCCAGATGTTGATAATTAATTCATCGTTCACCCCCAACTGGTAATTATTGGGGGTAGGAATATTAAGACTAGGCTCGAAATTAATGGTAGCATTGGTAAAAAGCTGCATACCAAACACCTTTTGCTCCTCTTCGGTAAGGGTAAACTTATTTTGTTGCTGGTTTAAATTATCAAGATTTGCCTGGGAAAGGCTGTCTGTTTCTACTTTTTCTGCCGATTCCTGGTTACCATTTCTTAGTTTCTGCCTTACTTCTCTTATTCTGCGTATCAGCTTGCCAGCCTCTGAATTTGGCAACCCTCTAAATACCGCTTGCTGGCGGATATCCTGGTCGCTAAGCCCCCTTCGATCGGCTTCTTCAATAAATCGCTGAATCTGGTCGTCGGTTAACTGGTCAACTTTAACCTTACTGATATCGCGGTTAAGCAAGTCCTGCGCCAGCCCCTGAACAACACCCAGTCCGAAGAGCAACAAGCCCAGCAAAAAAAATTTACGCATGTTTTTTTCCTTTTAATCGGGACTTATTTTTCCAGATACAAATCAATAAGCCCATCGGGTAAATTGGTGATCACCTGTTTTTTTTCCCGGTTCACCGATACCACTACTTCGTCAACAACGGGAATTAGCACCTCCTGACCCTTAAACTGAAGGGCTATTAAATGGTTAGCGCCAGTATCGTAAACCGTATCAACAGGCCCTAACTCTCCATGTTGCTTATCCCAAACGGTAAATCCAACAATTTCGTGATAGTAGAACTGATTTTCTTTTAATGAAGGAAGCTGATCGAGTGGCAAGAAAAGCTTCTGGCCTACCATTTCCTGGGCCACTTCAATATCAACTACATCTTCGAAAGCAATGATTGCCCGCTTATTGCGGACCAGGATGGATTCAATAAAAAAAGGAACCAGTGTATGGCTACCGGCTATGGTTTGCACAAACACTGATTCCAGGTTGGTATAGTCCTCGGGGAAGTCTACATCCAGGTAAGCAGAAACTTCGCCGTTGATCCCGTGAGTTTTAGTAATGTATCCGAGTTCAAAGCACTGGTCTGCCGTCATTCCCTGCGGTTACTCTTTCTTATCGTCAGAACTTTCTTCTTTTTCAGCTTCAGCAGGAACTTCCTCTTTCGCTTCTTCAACGTTGCTTTGCTGTTCTTCAGCAGGAGCTTCGGCTTCCGCAGCTGTTTCTGTTGCTTCTTCAGTAGCAGATTCTTCCTGTTCACCTGCCGCTTCTGCAGCTTCAGCCGCCGCCGCCTCTTCTTCTTTTTTCTGACGGGCCCTAATCGCTTCTTCCCTGGCCGCTCTTACCTTAGACTCAGCTTCTTTTCGCTTCCTGGCCTCTTCGGTATTTTTCTTTTCAATACCTTCGATTCTGCTGGCGATCTGCTGCTCCTTCTGCTCTTTCCAGGCCTCGAGTTTTTCGTCGGCCTGCTCCTGAGTAATAGCTCCTTTAATTACTCCAATTTGCAAATGCTTTTTCATCAGGATACCACGGTACGAAAGCATTGCCCTGACGGTGTCAGTAGGCTGTGCACCGTTCATTACCCAATGGAATGCCCGGTCGTCGTTGATGTCAACGTGCGCTGGGTCGGTGTTAGGGTTGTACACCCCAATTTTTTCAATAAATCTTCCATCTCGTGGAGACCTGGCGTCAGCGATGACTACATCGTACACCGCTCTTTTTTTGCGTCCTCGACGCGCTAATCTGATTTTTACTGCCATGAATTGTTATGTTTTTAACGGACAGATCACGTCTGTCTGTTATTTTGAAAGGTTGCAAATATAATAAGTTCGCTCATAGTGTACAACGAAAGCTGGTTTTTGTGCGATGGGTAAAAAAGACATTTCCCTTGCACAATCGCTTTGCTCCTGCTACTTTACTTCATTATACCAAGACAATTAACAATTGATTTTAGTTGCTTTTTCTAACCTCCTTAATCATATAACATGAAAAAAAATGTAATTATCACCGGAAGTACCAGCGGTATCGGGCTGGGTATGGCAAAATCGTTCGCCGGGGCCGGCTACAATGTATTTTTTAATGGGCTGGAAGAAAATGGTAGCGACATTGCCCGATCGGTAGGAGAGGAATTCGGGGTTAAAACCGGCTTCTCAAACGCTAATATGCTGAAGCCGGAAGAAATCCGGGAACTGGTAAAGCAGGCCGAAGCTGAACTGGGTTCACTGCAGGTACTCGTTAACAATGCGGGAATTCAGCACGTAGCTCCTATCGACGAATTTCCGGAAAGTAAGTGGGATGCCATCATCGGCATAAACATGAGTTCGGCCTTTCACATGGCCAAGGCAGTATGGCCCGGTATGAAAGAACAGGGATTCGGGCGAATTATTAATCTTACTTCCGCCCATGGCATGCGGGCATCTGAATACAAATCGGCTTACGTAACGGCCAAACACGGCGTAACCGGATTAACCAAGGTGCTGGCTCTGGAAGGGGCCCCTTACGGAATTACCTGTAATGCGGTTGGTCCCGGCTACGTAAGAACCCCGCTTGTGGAAGGGCAGATCGCCGATCAGGCTAAATCGCATAATATGTCGGAAGAAGAAGTGATCACAAAAGTAATGCTAAAAAAACAGGCCATTAAAGAATTTGTAGGGGTTGAACAGATTGGAGCGCTTGCTGTATTCCTGGCCTCAGAAGCAGCCAGTACGCTTACCGGTACTTCAATCCCGATGGATGGCGGATGGACAGCTCAATAAGGTGTGTGCATACGGCAGAATATGGGAGTGGAACTTTCACTAACACCATAGTTTTGGTGTACTCGTAACTTACAACCTGGCGTTTAGCATTAAAACAACGGCGAAAAGTTACAGAATACCTCTACACAACCTGGTTATCTTTTGCTTCGTAAGAGGAGTTCTTAGTATGCATAGCATCTTTATCTTTTCGCTTTTGTTCGAGGCGTCGACGTAATACTTCTCTTACTATTAATGTATGTTCACGGCTGCTTTGGCCAGCAACCGATGTGTTTTCTTCAGCTCTGCGGAACAGGTAAGGCAAAACCAGTTTAACCGGTCCGTACGGCACATACTTGGCTACATTATAGCCGGCGTTAGCCAGGTTAAACGAAATATTATCGCCCATGCCATACAACTGGGCGAAGTACACCCTTTTATCGTCGGGAGCCATCCGCTTGTTAATCATTAATTTGGCAAGGTAACGGTTACTATATTCGTTATGTGTTCCTGATACCAGAAAAATATCAGCTTGCTCCATGCAGAAATTCAACGCCAGGTTGAAATCCCGGTCGGTGGCTTCTTTATTAGGTTGAATAGGAGAAAGGTACCCTTTTTCAGCAGCCCGTTCGCGTTCTTTTTCCATGTAAGCCCCCCGCACCAGTTTGGCGCCCAGGTAGTAACCCTCGTGCCTTGCATCGGCGTGAGCTTTTTTCAGGTTTTTCAGCATGTCGTGCCGGTACATCTGGTAAGTATTGTACACAATAGCCTTTTCCCGGTTGAAGTGGGCCATCATTTCGTAAGCCATCTGGTCAACTACATCCTGCATCCAGCTTTCTTCACCGTCTACAAAGATACCGGTATCAGCTTCGTAAGCTGCTTTACACAAGTTGAATACCCGGCTTTTAGCTTTGTTAAATAGATCCTGCTCTTTTTCGTTGAGCACTTCGCCAGCTTGTTTCCTGGTGAGCACCTGGGTGTTGGCTACGCCCGAAACTTTAAAAACGGCAAAAGGAGTGGCCTCATTACTACCCGATTCACGAATAGTGGCAAGAATTTCGGCCATGTTTTCGTCGTAAGCGCTTTCGTTGTTCTCTCCTTCCACTGAATAATCGAGAATCGTATTCACATTATGCCTGTACAGTACCCGAATGGTTTTACCGCAGTCTTCAATCGTTTCTCCTCCGCAAAATTGACTGAATATGGTACTTTTTACAAGCCCTTTAATCGGTAGCCGCAGTTTAAATCCCAGTTTGATAAGGTTAGTACCAAGATTTACAATAGTTTTGCGATTCATTACGCTGAAGATGAATTGCATTTTCCGTAATTCCAGGTTACTCTTTGAAGAGAAGGCTACGGTGGTGTTCTCGAACGATACGTTAGGCAGTGGATCCTTGATCATGTGTTCATTTTTAAACTTATTAAAACTTTATCCTTTAGGCTGCAAATTTCCCTTTGATCGCTGCACCTTACCAGTTTTACCTGCCATAGGATTAAATTAGGTTAACTATGCTCTCAAATATTAGCTTGTTCAGTAATCGATTCTTGAATTTTCGCCAACAAAAAAACAAAATTTTAACAAGCTCTTCGGGCAATGTTGTAGTAGCAGAACGAAAAATACCCAATTTGGTGTTTCATATCGTAGTTTCCTGGTTACAAATATAATTTGCTTTGCAACCAAGTAATAACCAATTAATATAAATAAAGTGCAATATGCTACCCACCCAAAAACTGAATTCCTGGGCTAACATTGAAGAAGGTAAACCTTTAATCATTGCCGGCCCCTGCAGCGCAGAAACCGAAGAGCAGTTATATGAAACAGCTAAACTGGTACAGCAGCAGGGAGTAAATATTATTCGTGCCGGGGTATGGAAGCCTCGCACCCGGCCCAATACGTTCGAAGGGGTAGGCCAGGAAGCAATGCCCTGGATTAAACGGATAAAAGATGAACTGAATGTTCGATTTGCTATAGAGGTAGCCAAGGCTGATCATGTGGAAAGCGCCCTGAAAGCTGGTATCGATGTGCTCTGGATTGGAGCCCGTAGTACGGTAAGCCCTTTCATTGTACAGGAAATTGCCGATGCACTGAAGGGAACTGATGTTCCTGTGCTGGTTAAAAACCCAATTAACCCCGATCTGGCCCTGTGGATGGGTGCCCTTGAGCGCTTAAGCCAGGCAGGCATTTCTAAGCTGGGTGCCATTCACCGGGGCTTTTCTTCTCACCAGAAAACCCGATACCGTAACGTACCCAGCTGGCACCTGCCCATTGAACTGAAACGCCAGCTTCCTGATATGCCCATCATCTGCGACCCCTCGCACATCGCCGGCAAACGGGAAATGGTTCCTGAAATATCGCAGATTGCCCTCGACCTGAATTTTGAAGGCCTCATCGTTGAAACTCACCGGGATCCTGAAAGTGCATGGAGCGACGCCCGGCAGCAGGTAACCCCCCATAATTTGGGAGAAATGATTAAAGCCCTGCAGGTTCGAAAGTCGTCTTCTTCCGATATCAACTTCATTACCCAACTGGAAAATCTGCGTACTCAAATAGACCATGCCGATCGGGAATTACTAGAAGCGATGTCGCGACGAATGGAGCTGGTAGGACAAATCGGCACCCACAAAAAGCAGAAAAATGTAGCTGCTTTCCAGTTGGAACGCTGGAACGAGGTTTTCAAAACCCGTCAGCAGTGGGCCAATGAACTGGATATTAAGGAGAAGTTCGTTACTGATCTATTCAATCTGATTCACGTAGAGTCTATCAAGAAACAAACCGAAGTGATGGACAACGTGGGGAAAGAAGTAAAAAACAGGGTAGACTAGGTTAGCCATCTCCCTTTTATAGCTGTAAGATACCGGGTAAAATCCCAGTTCATTATTTTACCTGGTAATAAGTTTTTATATCATGCCAACCGATGCAATTGTTCCCAATGTGCTGTTTACTACTTCTGTTGCAGATGCGCTGAAGCAATACCTTGCTGAATTATCTTTTACTCAGCTAGCTGTTATTGTAGATGAAAACACCTGGGAACATTGCTATCCGGCGGTAAAGGAAATATTACCTCCGCATGAATTAATAGCAATAACCAGCGGCGAGGAGCAAAAAAACCTGCAAACCTGCTCCCTGATCTGGGAGAAACTAACTAACGCTGCCTTCGACCGTAAAGCCCTCGTTATTAACCTGGGTGGCGGGGTAATTACTGATATGGGTGGTTTTTGTGCTGTTACCTACAAGCGAGGCATTCGTTTTATTAATGTACCTACTACCCTGCTCTCGCAGGTAGATGCCTCGGTAGGCGGAAAACTGGGAATCGATTTCCAGGGCTATAAAAACCACATCGGGTTGTTCCAGGAACCTGAGCAGGTCATTGTTGCTCCTGAATTTTTACGTACCCTGCCCCACCGGGAAAAGCGTTCCGGTTTTGCCGAAATGCTGAAGCACTGCCTCATTGCTGATCCGGAATACCTGGATCAATTGTGCGAAAAACCACTTTCTAACCTCGATCTGTCTCTCCACATTCCCCATTCCATTAGAATTAAATACAATGTCGTACAGCAAGATCAGCGGGAAGGGGGGCTGCGTAAAATACTCAACTTTGGCCATACGCTCGGCCATGCTATTGAAAGCTATTACCTGGAAACCGATAATAAGTTATTACACGGCGAAGCAATCGCTGTTGGTATGATGGCCGAATTGTACTTGTCGCACAAATTACTGGGAATGGACCCGGAAACCTACAGCCGGTACCTGCACCTGATCGGGGGCTTTTACAACGATGTACATACATTTTACGAGCATATTCCCGCTGTAGCCCGACTCACGTTGATGGATAAAAAAAACGAAGGAGGCAAAGTAAAAGCTGTGCTCCTCGAAGCTCCCGGCAAGCCGGTTATTGATGTGGAACTGGGTTACCAGGAAATTAAGGACGCCCTGGAAGAAATGGCTAGCGAGCCCTCACGCTGATTTACTTCAATAAAAATGAACTGATGCCGGAAAACAAAACACTTGCCCGGTTCAACGAATGCGTTGAACAGCTTTGTAACCAGGCTAAATCCCAGCCCGGACGTTATCCAGTTTCCGAAGACCATTGCTTCCTGCGGATTATTTACGATGCAGTAGTTGGCGACAAATGGGACCGAAAAGTGAAGCGGCCTGCCCGAAAAAACCTAACGGAAGAGCAGATGCAGCAGTGCCTGGCATTAGGGCAGCAACTGTTAAACAACCCGGTTCTTTGTAAGGAGCTGCAAGAGCAATCGTTAGGTTTCAGGAAACGTAAATTTTAAAATGAACTGTAACATCGGGTGGCTAATACCCTAACCTGTTTAATTCTTCCATCAGGGCAGAAAGCGAGCGTTTACCTGGCTGAAGTATTTTTTCCTTACTTAATCTTAACGTAAATTAATTTGTGCCGGCTTTTCTGGCTTTCCCGCTGTTCAATTTCAAACTGGTCAATTGAATTAATCAGGGGAGTTAGTTTGTCGAACCCATAGTTCCGCGAATCGAAGTTGGGTCGTTTTTTCTGCAGCAGGCTGCCTACATCCCCCAGGAAAGCCCAACCATCTTCATCCGATAAATCCCTGATAGTAGTGGCAATCAGATTGATATCGTTCCGGGTTATTTTGTCTACCGACGAATCGCCCTGCTTCACATTTTTAGGTTTTTCTTCCGTTTGTTTCTTTAATATTTCAATGTAAACAAACTTGTCGCAAGCTACGATGAATGGGTTGGGGGTCTTTTTTTCTCCTATACCAATTACTAGCATCCCGGCTTCCCGCAAACGAGTGGCCAGGCGGGTAAAATCACTATCGCTGGAAACCAGGCAGAAACCATTTACATTTTTACTGTAAAGGATATCCATGGCATCGATGATCATGGCCGAGTCAGTTGCATTTTTACCGGTGGTATAGCCATACTGCTGAACCGGGGTGATGGCATTTTCCAGCAGCAGGTTTTTCCATTTTGTTAAACCCGGACGGGTCCAGTCGCCATAAATTCGCTTAATAGTAGGATTACCGTATTTGGCAATTTCTTCCATCATTTCCTTCACCTGGGCCGACGGGATATTATCGCCATCGATTAATACGGCTAAATTGCTGGTCTGACTCATGCTGGCTATCTCTTTGGAGGTTATATCTGATGCCTTTTAGCTGCAAATTAGCGGTTTTCTTCGTTCAGGAGCAAAGTATTCTAATAGCACATCTTCTGGTGGTTTATTTTCCGGGAAACCTGGTTTATTTCTCACTCAATTCCTGGCTGGGTTGAAACTTGCGAATGAAAACAGGCCGTTTATTTTTGTAAAATAGAGCGAGGGTTCCGAAAATGTGCAGGTAGTTCTTATCACACCATTTCTCACCTCATCGGCTGCATTAGCAGGCAATAATAAACCTGGCACCCATGAACTCACTTATTCATGAGCTTGTCAGCCCGAAGTATCTTAAATTGCTTGTGATATGCTATGTATATCTTTTCCCAACCTGACGGAAACAACCCGACAAAAACATGAAATTAAGTAACAAAATTCTTTTTGGAATACCCGCCGCTGCACTCATTCTGTATTTTGTATTTGTTTCCCTGTCGCAGCCTGGCCCTGCAGATTTAAAGGGCAATATGAAGGAAGTTGCCATGGACCGCAACGAAAACAATACCGGGCCCGTTCAGCGGGTTTATGTTGTCAGTATTGAAGATACGCTTTGGCAGCAAATGAAACAGTATGGCAGGTTTATGCCCCACACCAAGTATGGAAGCACCCGGGTGTTCTTTTTCCGGAAAGGCGAAGCTCCTGAAGCAGTAGATGTAAAGCAATTATTTGCTGACGAATATAAAGACCATTGCCTGGCCCGCTACGAGAAAAATAACATGGGGGCAGAGCGATTAACAAAATATCCTTTTTCCAGCAACCCGGGGTAACCCACGCGTTGAAAACAGGGGTTGTACTTCGCCTTCACCATTTAATGGTTTTGCCGGGCAAAGGTGAGCGGCTGGCTGCTGCCACATCTTGTCTTGGTTCGTAGTACTATGACAGGTGAATTCTTTTTTTCTTCCTGATACACTTTAAGGAATGGTGTCTCTATATATTTGCCCGGAGGGTTTATTTATCAGCCCGGCCAACCAAATGCCCCCTGAAACGGAAGCCGGTAAACGATCGCTGGAGCGCCTTAAAGCCATACAGGAAGAAACAGGAGCAGTGAAAAAGAAGGTTAGATAATAATTTCACCTCCCGTTATTCCTCATAACATTCCACGGTTTTCAGCCGTACGGCAGGTTTCATCAACACCTGACCGTTAACAGTAAAGTCCACACAAAAATTTAATTTTACAAATGTCTTTCTTTCAGCGATTTATATAAATAAACTACCTTGATAATTCTTAAAGTCCACACCCCCATTTTATGATTTAAATCCTCTTCAGGGTATTCTACCCGTTAGTTTGGTTTTCGTAATATAACAATACACCCGGTGAAAAAACTGAAAGACAAGGTAACGGTAATCAGCGGCGGATTAACCACCGTAGGACTGGCCACGGCAAGGCGGTTTCTCAAAGAAGGGGCTCGCGTATTCATCTGGGACCAGCCCGAACCGGAACCTTCCTACTCGCACCAGCACCTGCAAATTCTCCCGGTGGAAACAACCAGTCCGGAATCAGTGAACCGTGCGCTTAAACAGGTGCTTAACAATTATTCCCGTATCGACGTCCTGATCAACGCCACAGTAATTGCCCGCGATGCCCACGTAGCCAAGATGACCATGGCCGACTGGCAGCAGGTGCTCGATACCAACCTTACCGGCGTATTCAATTGTATCCGGGCGGTTATTCCTACCATGATGCAGCAACAGGAAGGATGCATCATTAATACTTCTTCCACGGTAGGTAATCATAAACCTGAAGCGCCGGCCAATTACGCTGCGGCCATGAGCGGGCTTACCGGCATGAGCCGGTCGCTGGCCAAAGAGCTGGGCCCTAACGGTATTACCGTAAATGTGGTAGCTCCCGGGTTTATTGCTACTGAAGAAGTACAGCGAATGCCCGAAAAAGTAGTAGAATTGATCATTCAGGAAACTCCACTGGCCCGACTGGGTACGCCCGAAGAAGTGGCCAATGCTTATGCCTTCCTGGCATCGGCTGAAGCCCGGTTTATTAGCGGGGCAGTACTCGCCGTAGACGGCGCGGTTTCCGGTTAATCACCAAAATGTATGCGAAAAGCCATTATTCGTTCCACCGGTTCTTATGCTCCCGAGCAGGTTATTCCAAACAGCTATTTTAATGAGCAGTTGCAGGAAGATGTAGACACCTGGCTGCGCGAAAACCTGAATATCCACGAACGCCGCTGGTGCCACGATTACGAATCAGTAGCCGACCTGTGCGAACGGGCCAGCCAACAGGCACTGGAGCAGGCTGGGCTAAAGCCCAAAGATATTGATCTGATTATTGTAGCCACCGATACGCCGGAATTTATTTCTCCTTCCACCGCTTCGGTGCTGCAACACCGGTTGCAGGCCCTCAATGCCGGTACTTTCGATATCAATACCGCCTGTACCGGGTTCG
>CAZIWJ010000039.1:0-20200 GCA_964542855.1 uncultured Roseivirgaceae bacterium | reverse complement strand
CGCCGGTTACCGATTTAAAAGTACACCGCAACGACCTGGTGCTGGCTACCCAGGGCAGGGCTTTCTGGATTATGGATAACATTTCCCCTTTAAGAGAATTAACGCCGGCAGTAGCAAAAGCAGGATTATACCTGCACACCCCCGAAGTAGCTTATCGAACCCAGCTTAAAAATTATCGGGGTAACGACGTGCCGGAAGGGCCGGAGCGGGGCGCATCCGTGTATTTCCACCTGGACGAAGTGCCCGACGAACCGGTAAGGATCGCCTTTTACGATGATAAGCGGGAACTGGTAAAGAGTTTTATGTTGAGCAACACCAGTAAGCAATCTCGCCTGGAAGCAGGTCGCCTGGAAGCAGGTCGCCTGGAAGCAGGTATGAATCGCTTTGTATGGGATATGACCTACCCCAAGCCGGAAGTAATCCCGGAAGAGCTGTTATATTTCAGCTACACCGGCGGGGCCAAAGCCGTTCCCGGTAAGTACGAAGTGGAGATCAGTGCCGGGGAAGAGGTAGAAAATAAATCATTTACCGTGGAGGCCGACCCGCGCTGGCAACGCATGACCACCGAAGACCTGCAGGCACAGTTTACCTTGCAGCAGAAAACCGGGAAACTGCTGGAAAACTGCCACGACATGATTAACGTAATCCGCAACCTACACCTACAAATTACAGCTCTGCACGATTCCAGCCAGGCTTCAGACTCATTCCGGGAGTTATCGGAAACGATTAGCACAAAACTGACCGGGCTGGAGGAAAAATTAATTCAGAATAAAACGGAAAGCCACCAGGATCCGGTAAACTTTCCGTTGAAACTCGATACCCAGATCTCGTTCCTGTATTCTGTTATCCACCAGCAGGATAACCGCCCTACCGCTTCCTGTTACGAACGGTACGAGGACCTGGAACAGCAACTGAAAAGCGAACAGGAAAAACTGGTTTCGCTAATTAGTACGGACATCCGTCAACTGGAAAAAATGATTGTACAGGAACAGCTTTCAGCCCGGGGGCTGAGCTACCCAAAGGCCTACAGCATGCGGCGCTAGGCTTTTATACAAGGAATTAATCAGGTGCTTCCAGGTCGCTAACATCCCACCCAGCCAGGGTGGCACCGGCCTGGTAGGCACTTTCCATGAACTCGAGTAAGGTAGCCCTTGGATCGGGCATTTTTCGCAGGTCTTCGTACAGTAAAATAGCCATGGGGGTGCCATTACTTTCCACCCACCGGGCAACGGCCGGTTGCAGGGTTTGCTGATCGAGCTGTTCAGGTGCCGGATAGGTGTAAGAGTAAAAGGCCGGTTCACGTATAAATTCATCGCCTGCCATGAAACCGCAACTGATTACTTCGTGCGAATAAGCTTCACGATCTGCTTTGGGCCAGGCCTCGTCGAGGTGAGGACCTCTTTTGCCGGAAAACCGGGTAATGGACAGGTCCATGTAGTGCCAATACAGGTTTACCGGACTGGTTTTTCCGTAGAAACGGCCTCCAAATTCCTTAAAAACCATATCGGCCCAGAGCAAAATGCGCCAGTATTTATGAACGTGCTCCCGGCTGTAAGCATCAACGTCGGTAAGCTGATCGAAAGGCTTAATGGTAAACAGGTCGTAGGGCTTGTCTACGATATCCGCTTCAATTCCCAGTTTATCGAGAATCTTGAACAGCCGGTTGTAAAAATCGGCTACACTCAGCCCGTGGTGCAGGGGAATAATTTCCTGTTCCCCTTTACTGGTAATGATCTCCAGGCGGTGGTCGATGAAGTTGAAATTGATCTCGAAAGTCTGCTGGCCGTAAGGAATAGGACCAGACGTTAACCCACGGGAGTTAACGTGCAGGGTAGTGTGCCACCAGTGATTTTTTTTGGGAGCAAGTTTGAGGCTGATTTTACCCACAATTTGAACGTACAGGTGTAGGGTTTCTTTACTTTTTTCCCAGCTATGCAGCGGTAGCTCAGGCAAATAGCTCACATTATTCATATTTTTATCTTAATATTCTATTGCATATTTAGGAATAACAATAAGTAAGTAA
The DNA here is from genome assembly GCA_964542855.1 of uncultured Roseivirgaceae bacterium. Lineage (GTDB taxonomy): Bacteria > Bacteroidota > Bacteroidia > Cytophagales > Cyclobacteriaceae > CAZIWJ01. The sequence continues at coordinate 18,177 of CAZIWJ010000039.1, read as the reverse complement.
ATGATCTGCTTTGCAGCATCGGTTGGAGAATGTCATTAGAGCACGAAATTTAGCAACTTTATCTTGAAATTACTATATTTAGCAGCGTTTATCACACCTAATTCAATTTTCTATCCAAACCAAAAGTACTATGAAGCTTACCATCCGAACGATAGGCCTCCTTTGCACGATTTTTTTGCTCTTTTCTTCCTGCGATGAAATCTGCGATTGTGAAGATCCTAATACCTGCTCGCTCAGTTACGGCGGGGTAGCCTTTACCCCCACAGGAGAAGGAACATTTATTATTCAGCCCACTTTTAAAGATGATCCTCCTCCCGAGGGTACTTATTCGGTAGACAAGGAGGGGCTGGATATCAACAATGAAACGGGAGAAATTGATGTGAACAACAGCACCAGTAACGAATATACCATCACCTTCACATCTGACGATGGAGCAACCACCTGTAATACTTCAATCTTTATCGATGAAGTTCCTTTCGTGGTGACCGACTGTATTTTAAACTATAGTAAACAGTCTTTCTCAATTGGAGTAGATAACCGTTTCCAGCGACCGGTATTCGGTGAGGAAGTTCCGGCAGACCCTGCCAAAGGCACGTTTACTGCGGTTCCCGACGGGCTGAGTATTGAAAACGGAATCATCGACCTGGAGAGCAGCGAAGCCGGACAGCTTTACACCATTACCTATACCTCGGACGACGGAACGATCGTTTGTTCCACTACCGTCCTTATTGAAGGAATTGATTACCTGGATGCCATTTACGACTTTGATACCCTGTACGCGGAAGAAATTAATGAACAGAACCCTGACATCCGGGTCATCAGCAGCCCGGAAGCTGCTCCTGTGCTGAATGCTGAAATAGAAGGCAATACTGGCATTCCGGGAATTTACGATGAAGATGGCAGCGCCAGGGAAGAAGGGTTAGCCATTAACCCGGAGAACGGTATTATAGATGTTAAGCAAACCCTGCGCAATCAGGTTCAGAAAGAGGAACCGGTAGAAAGCGGGTTCAGTAAGCGGTTCGAGTTTACTTACCGCCAGAGGCAGGAAGAACCGGTTAAAACCATTGAGGTGGAAATATTCCTTTATCGCACCTTCGATGATTTAAAACGCCTCGACCCGGAAATTCTGGATGTATTGCTCGGTAAACAGGAATATCCGCAAGGCAAGCTGCTAGAGCGCCCGCCGTACATGATTGGTATGGGGCAATCGTTTGATTAAAAGGCAAAAAAAATGTAAAGAGGTTGCACGATAGTAGCCTCTTTTCTTTTTATTGAGCAAGATATGGCTTTTCTACTTCGAGTACTGGCAGCCTTACTGGCTAGCTGCACGATAATTTATGCTCAAAAAAATTCCCCTACTCCGGCCGACCGGGCTTTCCGGGAGGCTGAACAGTATTTTAATGCTCCTAATCCTACCCATGCAACGGACAGCCTGGCCATGGAACTGTATCAAAAGGCAATCCGTATCTTTCGGCAATCGGGCGCACAAAATCTCCGGTATGGCAACTGTTTCACCCGAATGGGAAGCCTTTTCCAGGTTGCCGGCAACCTGCAGGAGGCAACCCGTTCGTACAGGCAGGCCGTAGCTGTGAAAAAGCTATTGCCTCTTCCAGACAGCGTACTCTTCCGTGATTATATTTTCCTGGGGAACATTCAGTTTATGCGCGATCGGTTCGATTCGGCTTTGGTCTACTATTCAAAAGCTGAAGAACTGGCTACCCGGTACCAGTCGCTGCACGAAGTGGAGCGCATTTACAATTCTATGGGGCTGTATTACTACCGGCTGGGAAATTTCAATTTGTCTATTAAATACTTCGAGCAGGCGCTGGCCCTGAAGAGTACGGCCGACAAAGATTATAACAACGCCTACGTTTCTTTCAATAATAACCTGGCGCTCTCACTGGATGAACTGGGCAGATACGAAGAAGCCATTCGCAAGTACCGGAATATCCTGAACAAAGGCATACAGGCCGACGTGCTGTACCAGAACCTGGGGAGATGTTACACCGAACTGGGGCAATACGATTCGGCCAGTTTTTTTATCCGGCAGTCGCTGAATTCATCGAGCAGGACGTTCCGCATTGGTGCAAGAAAATCGCTCGGGGAAGTGTACCAGCGCAAAGGACAATACGATAGCGCCTTCTGGTACTACGAGGAATCGATGCGTATTAACCGGGAAGGTAATGCTCCCAAACCCCTTTTACTGGCGCAGACTTACCTGGGAATGGCCAGGGCCGAGTTTAGCCGTAACCATTACGAACAGGCGTTGCTATACCTGGACGATGCGCTGGAAAATAACCGAATCAATATTGGTTCCGGCCGTTCGGAGCAAGGTGCAGAAGATAAAGAACCGGTTATTTCGTTGCTGCTGCAGTATAGAATACTGCGAGAAAAAGCCCGGGTGCTACAAAACTGGTTCGATGAAAGTGGAAAGCATGAGTACCTGCACCGCAGCCTGGATAACTTTCAACGGGCCATTGCCACCGCTCGTAACGTGCAACGAAGCTACGATAGCGACAACGCCAAGTTGTTCTTTATTAAACAGGTTTACCCGGTGTTCGGCGAGGCCGTTGAGGTTACGTACCGGTTGTACGAGCAAACCGGTGCCGACTCCCTGGCCCGGATAGCTTTCGATATTTCAGAAAAAAGCCGGGCCGCAGTACTGGCAGAAATCATCAGGGAGCTTTCCATTAAAAAAAGCGGGGTGGTAGACAGTTCCCTTATTGCGGAAGACAAACTGGTTCGCCAGCAAATCACGGCCACCCGGCTGCAGATGGTTGAAACCAGCAATAACCGGGTGCTGGAAAGGCTGGAAAATAAATTAACCGAACTTGAAATAGCCCGCGCCAGGGTGGTTAGCCGGTTGCAGCAGAACAGCAAGTATTACCAGTTGAAGTACAGCGAACAAACTGCCGATCTCGATGAGCTTACGGATTACGTAACCAGTAACGATGCAGCCATGCTGGAATACCTGGTGGGCAACGAGTTCGTGCATATTTTTTACCTCGATCAGGACGGGTTGAAATGGAAAAGAGTAAGCAGGAATGAAGAGTTTATGGAGTCGTTAATCGTACTCCGACAGGGGCTATACCAATACCGGGCCGGTCAGCGGTACGCAGCTCATGCAGCTTCGCACACACTATACCAGCGTTTGCTGGGGCCCTTTGAAGAAGAAATTAGCCGCAGGAAACGCTTAATTATTATTCCTGAAGGAGTGCTAAACTTTATTCCTTACGATGTACTGGAGCAAACCAAAGAGGTGAACAGCTTCCTGTTGTACGATTACAGCGTTTCCTATGCCTATTCAGCAAACCTGCTCATTAATGCGGCAGGACAGCGACAGCAGGCCAATGCCAATAAATTACTGGCCATGGCCCCGTTTTCTGCCGATAAACCCGGGAAGTTTCGGAATTCAGAATTTGAAGCGCTGGCAGCTTCGCGGAAAGAAGTGGAGCGCATCGGGGGCAACCTTTACTTTGCCGGCCAGGCTACCAAGCAGCGGTTCCTGGAAGTAGCCGGTTCGCACCAGATTATTCACCTGGCCACGCACGCAAAGGCCAATAGCGAAGAGCCGCTTCAATCGTTTATTGCCTTTTACCCCGATTCAGGAAATTCATCTGCCGGGCATCGGTTGTATACGGATGAATTGTACAACCTGGAGTTAGACAGCGTTCAACTGGTGGTGCTGAGTGCCTGCGAAGCAGCCAGCGGCCGGCTGGAAAGAGGAGAAGGAATTATTAGCCTGGCGCGCGCTTTTGCCTATGCCGGCTGCCCGAATATTGTATCTACCCTCTGGCAGGCAGCTGATGAATCTACTGCCGACATCACTTCGAGCATGCACGACTACCTGAAACAGGGATACTACAAAGACGAAGCGCTAAGGCAGGCAAAAATAGATTACCTGGAAAGCAACGCAAAAGAAAAATCGCCCTACTACTGGGCCAACTTTGTGTTCATCGGTGATCCCTACCCGGTATATGATAAAGGGTTTAACTGGTTCCACCTGATCCCCCTGTCTATTGCACTACTGTTTGGTGGATTCCTCTTCCTGCGGTTTCGTACCGGGAAGTAAAAATAGCAATTGGCAGCCCGGGTGTTTTTCTTGCGCAGAAATGTAATTAAATTAACAGGCTATAACATAAATAATTATAAAGCAAGTCTGCGATGAGCAAAGAAAGAAAGATTACACTGAGTGAAAGGGAAATGCCCGAGCACTGGTACAACATTGTGGCCGATATGCCCAATAAACCCATGCCTCCGTTGCATCCGGGAACACGCGAGTCCATTGGGCCCGATTCCCTGTCCCCGCTTTTTCCCGAGGAACTGATTAAACAGGAAGTAACGACCGAGCGCTGGGTGCCTATTCCCGACGAAGTGCGCGATGTTTACACGCTATGGCGCCCTACTCCTTTATACCGGGCTTATAACCTGGAGAAAGTGCTCGATACTCCGGCAAAGATTTATTACAAGTACGAAGGGACAAGCCCTTCCGGATCGCACAAGCCGAATACTGCCGTGCCCCAGGCTTATTATAACAAGCAAGAGGGAGTAAAGAAAATCACCACCGAAACCGGCGCCGGCCAGTGGGGATCGGCTTTAAGTTTCGCCTGCCAGTTGTTCGACATGGAATGCGAAGTGTACATGGTAAAAATTAGTCACGAGCAAAAGCCTTACCGGAAGTCGATGATGAACAGTTGGGGTGCGAAGGTAATTCCTTCTCCCAGCAACCTAACGGAGTCTGGCCGGAAAATCCTGGAAGCCAATCCCGATTCTCCGGGCAGCTTAGGTATTGCCATTTCCGAAGCGGTTGAAATGGCAGCCCAGAACCCGGAAGTAAAATACGCGCTGGGATCGGTACTGAACCACGTATTAATGCACCAGACTATTATTGGGCAGGAAGCCATAAAGCAGATGGAAAAGGCCGGTGATCTGCCCGATGTAGTGATTGCACCTTTCGGGGGTGGATCGAACTTTTCCGGGTTAGCGCTTCCCTTCCTGCAACTGAACCTGACCCAGGGAAAAAATATCAGGTGCGTGGCCAGTGAACCGGCATCGTGCCCCAAGCTTACCCGGGGGGTATTCCGTTATGATTTTGGCGATTCAGTAGGGCTAACCCCACTGATGCCCATGTACACGCTGGGCCATAATTTTGTGCCGGCAAGAATTCATGCCGGTGGGCTTCGCTACCACGGAGCCGGCGTAATTGTAAGCCAGTTGTTGAAAGATGAACTGATTGAAGCGGTTGCCCACAACCAAATTGAATGTTTTGAAGCAGGAATTAAGTTTGCGCGGGCCGAAGGAATTATTCCCGCCCCGGAAGCCAACCACGGCATTGCTACCGCTATCCGTGAGGCCGAAGCGGCAAAAGAGGCAAACGAAAGCCGAACCATTTTATTCAATCTTTGTGGCCATGGTAACTTCGACATGAGTGCTTACGATGCCTACTTCTCTGGAAAACTGGTTGAACACGAACTGACCAAAGATGAGATAGCCAAGTCGATTGCCGAACTGGATACACCGGAAATCAACTAACCATCTGGCTGTTTGTTAGAGGTAACAAGAGTTTAAAAGCACACCCGGGTCGTTATTTTTAATGACGACCCGGGTAACAAACAGGGCATCTGTAATGCCCTCGTAACCAACGGCACAACAACTATTGAAACGTTATCCTGCCATTAGCCGCCGGCCACAACATAATTAGCATAATGACTACACACCCTTTTCCTCCCGGAACCGGCCGGGCAGTTTGCTGGCGTGCAATTTTAGTTTTTGGAGTCGGTTAGGCGTAATGTAATTTTAGCTGGTGGAACCGGGAAGATCTGGTTAGCATCTAAATATTTTTACCGGAGTGCAACGTGAACAGGGTAAATCCCGGCGGAATAGAGACGACTGCTATTCAGCATTTTCAACTAACCCTCTGTCAACCAGCAGGTCTTTACTTCCCCTGGCCATGCTGTTTTCAAGATAAGCTTTAACCGTATCGCCGGCAATTGCCATGCTCTGTTTCAGCGTATGCCCTTTCAGGTAATACGCATCGGCAACCAGGCTGGCAAAAGCATCGCCCGTACCGGAAAAGTGCCGGGGAATCTGCTCGTGCAGGTGAGTGTGGACCAGTTCCTTCTGGTAGTACAGGCGGTTGGCAATACCCCGGTTGTGAACCATACTGGTAACCAGTACTTTTAAATGAGGGTGTTTTTCCTGCAACTGGTAAACGTAGGTTTCAGTGTCTGCTATTTCGCCAGAAGGTTCCTGGCCGGTGAGCAGGGCTACTTCGGTGGCGTTGGGCAGAATAACATCGGCCCGGGCAAGCAGAGTATGCCAGGATTGTATAATGGCCTCAGGTACATAAGCCTTTCCCTGGTCGCCGCAAACCGGATCTACCAGTACCTTTTTAATTACATCCTGGTACTCGTTCAGGTAACGGGCAATGATTTCCGGCTGGTCGGAACTGCCCAGGTAACCCACGTACAGAACCAGTTGTTCTTCCCTTTTCCGGGCAATGGCCAGGGTACCCGATAACAGGTGTTCGAAGTCGTAATGAAAACGCTCGTGCCCGGAAATGCTACCAATTCCCGAAAGCAGTAGCGTAGGTACCGGTATACACCGTACATCCAGTATACTCATCACTACTTTCAGGCCGGCGTTACCGTTGGTTGGAAAACTGTTAACTGCTAAAATCTTTCGGTTTGCCATCACATGATTTTCATTATTAACCCTCTGCTGCTGCAGTTGTTTGGTAAACAACTCAGTGACCTTATTCTACGGTTGAAGGCTGTTAAGTGGCTGGTTACGGTTGCTACCGGTAACAAAAGTCTGGTTTTATAGTGTATGCAGGTAGATTTTAGAACTAAACTGCTTTAAAAACTTATGAGAACATTCGCAACACAATGGTTTAAGACCACCCTGATTATGGTTCTTTCGTCGCTGGTACTGTTTAGTGCCTGTGATGATGATTCAGATCCGGCACCTACGCCCCAGCCAGGCGAGCCGGATGAAACAATTGCCGAAATTGTAACCGGGAACAGCAACTTCAGCACCTTGCTTACGGCGCTGCAAATTTACCCTGACCTTGTTCAGGCGCTGGGTGATGAAAACGGTGAGTTTACCGTATTTGCTCCCGATAACGACGCATTCAACAGCTTCATCGCTGAAGACGGTCGTTTTTCCGGTGTAAACGATGTAGTAGCCGATACCGCAGCACTCCGAACTATCCTGCAATATCACGTGGTTCCCGGAACCCTAACTTCCAACGACCTAAGCGATGGCGATAGCATTGCTACCCTCGAAGGACCAAACATCGGTATTGAAAATAACGGTGGTTCGATAACACTGAACAGTAGAGTGAACGTAAAAACCGGAACCGGTGTATTTGATATTTCTGCTACCAACGGAGTTATTCACGGAATTGATAACGTACTGCTTCCCCCGTCGCTCCGTCAGCCTGATGTTGATAACATCGCTGAAATTGCTACCGAAACCGATGCATTAAGCTCACTGGTACAGGCATTAGTCAGAACGCCCGGGCTACTGGAAACTGCCGGTGATGATGCGGCCGATATCACCGTATTTGCTCCAACAAATGAGGCCTTCGCCAGCTTGTTAAATACCCTGAATACTGCCCGTGGCCTTGAAGGTGATGCGGCCTACGAGAGCGTGGATGATATTCCGCTTTTTGTACTGGAACGCGTACTGCAGTACCACATCCTGGCCGGCGGTAAGTTAGCGGCCGACCTGGGAACTGAAGAAACTACCCTGGAAGGTGAAAGCTTAACCATTGATGCCACCAGTGGCGTGGTAATTAACGATGGGGTTAACGTTGACGGAACCCTAAACAACATTGAAGCGAGCAACGGCGTAGTGCACGTAATTGACCAGGTGCTGTTGCCTTCAATTGCCACGCTTCCGCTGGGAACTGTACTGGAACCCGCGGTGTACAACGCAGATGGGGCTTTCACTACCCTGATTGCAGCGCTGGAAGAAGCTGAACTGGTAGAAACGCTTGCTGATGGTGAAGCTACTTACACGGTGTTTGCGCCAACCAACGACGCTTTTGCCGATTTCATTGCAGCCAACGACGGCATTGCCGACGCTGAGGCGCTGCTGGCTTCAGATGCGCTTACGAATATTCTGCTGTACCACGTGTTGGGACAGGAAGTGCCCTCTTCAGCCGTACCGGGCGAAGGTGATGCGCCTGCTTACCTGAGTACACTGAGCCCCGGCCCTGAAGAAACAAACGTTTCGCTGAAAGCAGGCCCCGGCTTTACACTAAATGGTAACGTAGATATTAATACCAACCTGGTTGATATTACTACAGATAACGGAATTGTGCACGTACTGAATGGCGTATTAACGCCGCCGTCAGTAGTTGACCTTGCCGTGAACGACGGAAGGTTTACCGAACTGGTTAGTGCATTAACTTCAGCAGATTTAGTAGGAACCTTAAGTGGAGACGGTCCTTTTACCGTGTTTGCTCCCACCGACGATGCTTTCGGCGCCCTGGAAAGCGTACCTACCGGCGATGACCTGGTGAATGTACTGCTGTATCACGTAGCTAATGGCAACGTTACCGCCGGTGAACTGAGCGACGGAGACGTTATTGAAACGTTAACGGGCGCTTCCGATAATGATTTTCAAGTGAACGTAGCCAACGATGGTGTAACCATTACTGCCAACAGCAATAGTGGTGATGTAAATATTATTATTACTGATATCCAGGGAACGAACGGAGTAGTGCACGCAGTAGACGCCGTTTTACTACCGTAAACTATTATTCGTTTCACAGGTAACCGCACAGGATAAATGAAAAGCCGTTCTCCCAGAACGGCTTTTTTTACGCAAAAAGTTTTCGGGGGTTGCAGCGTTTTGAATACCGTTCACGTCATGTGGATAATTAACGCCAATAACTCATGCAAACTAACCCAAAGAATAGTCCCAGGTACCAGATCCCAATTTTCGTGATCTGGTTCATCTGGCTGGCAGGAGCAGCGTTTACCTCTTGCGAGGAAGATAGTATGTTAAATGCTTCTTCTTCCCCTACAGTTACTGATACCACGTTGAGTAATGAGCTGATTATTAACCGTAATTACGAGCCGGTTAAGGATCCGGGCGTGCCCGATGAACTGCTTAACTTTTCAATAACCGACGTGCGGGTTGAAGATGATTCACTTTCCCTGTTTGTTCAGTACAGCGGTGGTTGCAAACCTCATCAGTTCAACGTGGTTTGGGACGGTGAGTATCACGATAACTTCATCCGCCTGTCACTTTATCATCGCCAGCCGGAAGGCCCCGATATGTGCGAAGCGCTGCTTACTTCAGGGTTGAGAGTAGCTTTAAGTGATTTTTACCAGGATTCGTTGATCCTGAGGGCTTTCCCTTTTACCTATGTAATTCAGAATACCACCAGCGAGCAGGTTGTTTACCTTACGTATCCTAAAAACCGACAGACAGCAAAGGTTAAAGCCGAAAACGTAGTATGCGGCGATGGGGTATGGGGTAACCGCTGGTTAACCCCGGAATCAGTTGATGATCAGTTTTATTTTCAGCCGGCTAAAGTAGCCAACTCGGTGAAAAGGCCGGAAAGAGGCAAGACTTACGAAATAGAATTTGCATACTCAGAACCTTACCAGAGCGACAAAGTAATTTGTCTGGCTTATCCCGGGCCATCCAAATCCATAGAAATATACAGTATTCGAGAGGTGGAATAGCCCGTCTGCCTGAATATAAGTCACGTTATGCCTGACCCGTCATCTGATATTGAACAGTATATCATACAGGGCTGCAAGAAAAAGCAACTCCGTTACCAGGAAATGCTGTATAAGGAATTTTACAGTTACGGGATGAGCATTAGCCTGCGATACACTTACAGTAAAGAAGAAGCCAGCGAGGTATTGAACGACAGCTTCATTAAGGCATTCGATAAAATAAAGCAGTACAATACTGGCCAGTCGTTTAAAGGCTGGCTTCGGCGCATCATTGTTAACACGGCCATTGATTATTACCGGAAGAATAAAAAGTACCATAATACGCTGAGCATCGACCGGGCCGAGGAGCCGGAATACGATCAGCGGGCCCTGGAGCAGTTACAGGTTGAAGATATTCTTAAACTGCTTAATGGCCTGCCTGAGCTACACCGGATTACCTTCAACTTATACGAAATTGAAGGGTATAAACACGACGAAATAGCAGCTATGCTGAAGATATCAGAAAGTACTTCACGCGCTAATTTAACCCGGGCCAAGCAGCGGCTCAGGGAATTATTTCACCAGGAATTTGGCAAACAGCATGCAAGAGGAATTCGATAAACAGTTGCGCGATAAGATAGCCGGAGCCTTTGCCGGTATAGAGTTTTCTTACGAACCGGCCCACTGGGATGCACTACAGCAGAAAATGCGGCAGCGGAAAAGAAAGGCAGTGGCTTTATGGCTGGGTAGAGCGGCCACGTTGTTACTTCCACTCATGCTGGGCTGGATGGTGTGGGACGATACATTTACTTTTTCCAATATTACGCAGGAAGTTCCAGTTAGTACAGGCGAAGAGAAAATCCCGGCAGTTACGGATACCAGTAAAAGTAAAATGCCAATTAATAAGGATGAAGGAATAACCGATCGTTCTGAAGCACTAGCAGATGGCAAAGTTCAGCAACAGGAATTACCCGGTAATTTGGGTCAGGACACAGGAACGGTTAGCCTACTAAATAAACAAGCAATTAAGCGGCAAGCCATCGCAGATGCTAATCAGTCCGATACTGATACTACGCAAGCAGCGAAACGCAATGCTGTTACAAATTTGCGAAAACAAAACACAACAAAACCTGGATATTCCATTCGGCAGGTATTGGCAGAAGATTTCGCTCCCGGTAACGCTAACCTGCTGGTGGAAGAGCAAAATAAACCTGACTCAACTTTAAAGAGCAAGGGCCGGGAAGCACTGGCTGAATCGGCTAGTTTACTAAAAGAAGGGGTATCACTACCCGAAGAACCCGATCGGGTACCTGAAAAAGATGCAACTAATTCATTGAGGCTGGGAGTGGCGTTGAACAGCCAGGTGAATTATTTAGCCGAAGGTAGCAGTTCGGCTTCGGTACAACCGGGAGGAGGACTATACGCTGAGCTACCGATTGGGAATCGGTTTTCATTACAAACCGGTGCGTTTGTAGCCCGGCAACGCGTACAGAGCCCATCATCGTTTGGTAACAATGAAATGGCTACCGTAGGGGGAGCGCTACTCGATGGGCAGGTAATGAACCAGCAGGCCGTAGCCAGGCTAACGAGTATTGACATACCCATTAACCTGCGATATACTCTTTGGAAGAACAACACCAGCGGGTTTATCAGTGCCGGCTTTTCTTCACTGGCTTACCTGAATGAAGAATATACCTCCAGAATACAACAAACGGTGAGAATTAGTAGTATTGAACAGGCTGAAGCGTTAGGTATTGATATTCCCCAAACTGAAATAGTTACTGCCAGTGCGTTTCAGTCATTTAGTGCCAACGTGGATAAATCAGTTACTGAAAATGCAGAACCCCTTTCCCGGTATGATTTATTCAGTATGCTAAACGTTTCATTTGCAGTAGCTTACCCGTTGAATAACCGGCTGAACCTGCTGGTAGAACCCTACATTCAGTATCCCCTGGGCGCACTGGGTAGCGAAGACATTCGGTTGGGTGCAGGCGGACTGAGTTTACGAATGCAGTTTAATAATGATCGTTAAGCTGCTGAACTATCCTGCGTAAACTAGTTTTCCTGTTACCCAACTCTTTAACCGGGGCGTTCAATTGCAGCGAATTTCTGCCTACTCAACAGGTTGCTCAACCGCTTTGGGTTTTGGTTTTTTCTGCGAGTTTTTCTGAAGTTTCTTGAGGTACAGGCCGAAATAATGCATTACCATTAAGTGAATCGTTGCCTGGGTAGGAATGTACAGGAACCAGGGTAGAGCAGGTACAAACTCGTGGATGGCACAAATGAAGTTATTTCCGTTGAGCACCCGGCGGAATTCCAGCCACCCGTAATCCTTCCGTTTCACCAGTATTCCATCTACAATGTAAAACAACTGCCGGTCGTTATCACTGCGGTCTTTCACGTAGTAAAGCTTCAGCAAGCGGATGTTAAAGAGGCGGAAGGTAGCCGTATCTTCGTACTGGTCAATGTCTACTTTCACCAGGTAGCGGAAAAACCGGGGAAGCCAGGTTTGGTACCTTCGTGCTACCCAGGTTGCCGAATGGTTACCCGGATTGGGTAGGCGTTGAACGCTGCGTACGGTATTGCGCTCCTGATCTTCCTTTTCACTATCGGGCAAACTGGGAAAGCTTTCTTTCTCGAACAGGGCTTTTCTGGCAGCCTCTTTGTAGGAATTCCGGTTGGGGAAAGCATCCACCAGCTTGTTTTTACCCACAACCATTTCGTGGCGCAAGCTTTCTATTAATGGGGAAACGAGCGTCCGGCTGGAATTGGTAAACAGGGCTACCCAGCCTTTCGATAAACCGGGAGAGAAAAAAGGCACAGAGAAAATGATTCTTTTTTTGCCCATCAGCTCAGCAGTTTCCTCCATCATGTGCAGGTAGGTAGTAATTTCTGAACCTCCGATATCGAACGACTGGTTGTACATATCAACGTTACCCATGCAGTAATCGATGAAGTTTAGCGTATCATCCAGGCCAACAGGCTGGGTTCGGGAAAGCGTCCATTTCGGGCACAACATTACGGGAAGGCTTCTCACCAGGTTTTCAACCATTCGGAAAGAAGAGCCTCCCGGCCCTACAATAATACCGGCACGAAGAGAGGTTAACGGAACACTCCTTGAGCTCAGGGTTTGTTCCACTTCATAACGACTGCGTAAATGCCGCGATAAATCGGAGGTATCTTTTGGGAGAATGCCCCCCATAAACATAATCTGCTTCAGGTTATTATCTTCAGCAGCCCTTACGAAATTATCGGCGAGCAAAATATCAGTATCGTCGAACGAACTCTGATTCAGTCGGGTAGAAGGGATCATGGAGTGAACCAGGTACAGCGCGTAATCCACACCTTTCAGGGCCTCGGAGGTACTACTTAGCGAGTACAGCTCTACCTGGCGCCATTCTACATCCGGATCAGGATTTTTGTCGATCATTTTGCGGCGGGTAAGGGCCACAAAACGATACTTATGCTTGTAAGTGTTAATGAACCACCTTCCAACAAACCCGGTGGCTCCGGCTACGGCTACGGTTGGCTTCATAAATATATAAACTAATAAAATGCCGAATAGTTATTAGCCGAAGTTTCCGGCGAGGTAATTTCTGGTCAGTTGCTCTTGTGGTTCCCCGAATAACTTATTGGTATTCTGGTATTCAATAAGCTTTCCAAGGTACATGAAAGCGGTTTTGTCTGATACCCGTTGAGCTTGCTGCATGTTATGGGTAACAATTAAAATGGTATATTTTTTCTTCAATTCCAGCATCAGCTCCTCAACCTTGCGGGTACTGATTGGGTCCAGGGCCGAACAGGGTTCATCCATGAGGATTACTTCCGGCTCAATAGCAATAGCCCGGGCAATGCACAGGCGTTGTTGCTGTCCGCCCGACAGGTCGAGTGCCGATTTATGTAACGAGTCGTGTATTTCTTCCCACAGCGCACTGCCTTTCAGGCTGCTTTCTACCCGCTTTTTTATGTTCTGGGTATTACTCATGCCATTTACCCTGAGCCCGTAGCTTACGTTATCGAATACCGATTTCGGGAAAGGGTTGGGTCGTTGAAAAACCATACCGATGCGCTGCCGGATATCGACCGGGTCTACCTTGCGGTCGTAAATATTAATCCCGTCGAGCCATACCTTTCCTTCCACTACTGCTCCCGGTACCAGGTCGTGCATCCGGTTCAGGCTGCGCAACAGGGTAGATTTTCCGCAGCCCGAAGGCCCGATAAGGGCAATAATCTGCTTTTCGGGAATTTCCATACCGACATTAAATAAAACTTGCTTGGAGCCAAACCGGAGGTTCAGGTTTTCTATGATTAGTTTCATACTAATACCTGCTTAGTTTTCGATAGCGATAGCGGATAATAAATGCAATAGTATTCAGTAAAAATACCAGTGTTACCAGTACCAGTGCGGTTCCATAGGCCAGCGGCCTTACCTCTTCAATGGCATGATGCTGGGTAGAGAGGATATACAAATGATAAGGCAGGGCCATAAATTGGCTGTAAACGGAATCGGGAAGGTAGCGCAGGTAGAAAGCCACCCCGGTAAACAGGATGGGGGCGGTTTCACCCATTGCTCGCGATAAGCCCAGGATAGCTCCCGTAATTATACCGGAAATAGCGCCGGGTAGCACATTGGTGTATATGGCCTGCCACTTGGTAGCACCCAGGGCCAGTGCGCCTTCGCGGTAGGCCTGCGGCACGTTTTTAATGGCTTCTTCCGAAGTAGTAATGATGTAGGGCAGGGTAAGCAACCCCAGCGTTAAACCGGAAGCCAGCACCGAGGTGCCCTGGTTCAGGGCCTGGACGAAAATAACCACACCGAACAAACCGTAAATAATAGAGGGCACACCGGCAAGGTTCCGGATGGCCGCCCGGATTACCTGGTTCATGAAGTTTTCCCGGGCATATTCACTTAAATAAATCGCTGCGGCGATGCCCAGCGGAATGGCAAATAAAGTGGTAATCAGGGTTACAAAAGCCGATCCGGCAATGGCCGGGAAAATGCCACCGGTGGTCATGCCTTTCCTGGGGTAGTTGAGTAAAAAATTAAGATCAACAACGCCGGCGCCTTTGGAGTAAATATCTGCCAGCACAATACCCAGGATCAGGAGTACAATAAAAGTACACAGGTACAAAGTTGATACTCCGGCCAACTGGCGGGTGTTACGGGCCCTGATCATAGCTTTCTGCGATATCGGATGGCAATTCGCTCGGCAATGATGTTTACCAGCAAACTGATGAGAAACAACAGGGTGCCAACAGCAAACAACCCGTAGTAGTGGGTAGATCCGAAAGCCACTTCTCCCAGTTCAATGGCAATGGTAGCCGTCATGGTGCGTACCGGATCGAAGTAGCTTTCGGGAAACCCCGGGGCATTACCGGTGGCCATTAAAACGGTCATGGTTTCGCCAATGGCCCGCCCGATTCCTAATATGATGGCAGCGATGATGCCGGAGTAACTGGCCGGAATAATTACTTTTACCAGGGTAGTCCATTTCGTAGCACCCAGGGCGTAGGAGGCTTCTTTATAGTGGCCCGGAACCGAACGGATGGCATCTTCAGCAACGGTAATAACCGTGGGTAAAGCCATAACTGCCAGCAATACCGATCCGTTTAGGGCGTTTAGCCCGTTATTCAATCCGAACCAGCGGGCAATTGCGGGCCCTACCAGTACAATGCCGAGGAAGCCAACTGCTACCGACGGAATGGCCGCCAGCATCTCAACTAAAGGCTTAATAACTTCACGGATGCCCGGCGGGGCAATTTCCGATAAATAGGCAGCTACCCCTACCCCCAGTGGAACCGCAATAGCCATGGCCCCGACCGTAACCAGGATGGTACTCCAGAGCATGCTGAGTACCCCGTAACTGGATGCGCCGTAAGCAGAAGGGTTCCAGCGCCGGGTAAGCAGGAATTCGGCCGGACCCACCTTGCTGAAAAATTGCAGTCCGTTGTATAGCAACATCAGGAAAATACCCAGCAGAATAATAACTGAAGCAAAACCGGCACTGAAAAATAAAGTACGGATCACCAGGTCATTTCGTTTGCGCCGATTCATAAGCAAGGTCTGGATTCTTATAACGTTCGGGTATGCGGTAATAACCTTCCGTAGCTACGATTTGCTGGCCGGCATCACTCAGGGTAAAAGCAATGAACTCAGCAGTTTTCCCAGATGGCTTACCGTTGGTATACTGGAAAAGGGGGCGGGTTAGCGGATAACGACCACTGTTAATGTTGCCGGCTACCAGCGGGGAAAGGGGTTTTTCGCTTCCTCCCGGGGAAATAGAAACCGGCCTGATACCACCGACCACGCTACCGTCTTTTTTCTGAATGTAACCAATTCCTACGTAACCAATAGCGGAACGGTCGCTTCTTACCGCCTCCACAATTTGCGCGGTACCGCTCATGCGGCGTACATTTTCGCTGTAATCGCCATACAGCACACTATCGCGAAAAAACAGGTAAGTACCAGAACTGCTCTGGCGGCCGTAAGCACTTATTTCCACGTCCGGACCGCCTAACGCCGACCAGTTAGTAACATCGCCCCGGTAAATGGTCCCGACCTGTTTTACAGTTAACGTTTTAACAGGTAAAGATTCATTAACAATCAGGGCCAGCCCATCGAGGGCAAACACGGTTCCGTAAGGTTCAACGCCCTGTTCCCGGGCCAGTTCCATTTCCTTATCGGTAATGGGTCGGGAAGAATTAGCAATATCAGCCCTTTTGTTAATCAGGGAGGCAAAACCGGTTCCCGATCCTCCCCCGGTAATGGCGATAGACACTGAATCGTCTACCTCCATATAACGCTCGGCAAGGTTTAACGCCAGGTTCACTTCGGTGTCTGAACCTTTAATTAGTATGGTGTTATCACCGGAGGGTCGTGTACATCCCAGCGCACCGGTTAATAGCGTAAGGCATAGATATTTCATAGCCATGAGGGTTATTTTTCATTGGCGAAATGAATGTGCGAATGCCTTACAAATAATGACCTAGAGCAAAGATCAGGTGATCTTTACTGCTTTCTCTTCAAGGTTACAAACAAAAAGTGAATATTCCACAACAGAAGCCAGTAGAATGAAAGCGCCTACAGATTACAAAGAATGAAAAAAGTAGTTATGCTAAATTGCCATAGTTATTCCTGCCCGATTTTAGGAATATACTGTAAACAGTACGATAAATCCATGATAGATAGTAAACAATGAATGCAGTTCACTGCTTTAAAATGTAACCATGCAATGAACACTATGCAGTCAAAGCACGCTCTGCCTTCAATAAACACGAAATCTTTTAATGCATGATTGAACTTGAAACTGTTGTAACCTGCCCGGTGTGCGGGTCGGAAGATCAACGCGAACTGCTGGAAACTCCCGCACACATGATGAGCCGGGCCGATCGGGAACGGGCGGAAGTGAAGACTTTTCACTTTCAACAGTGCAACTGCTGCGGAGCAGTGTTTTTAAGCCCGCGGGTGTCCCCGCAGGATTTATCGTTTTACTACCCCTACTATTACCTGCCTTACCGCGGAGCCAGGGCCTGGGGAAAATACGCGCCGCTGGTGCAAAGCGGATTCCGGCAAATGGACCGGCAACGGGTAAAAAACCTGAAGAAGGTGGTTCCTCTTTCCTCGGCCAGTAAAGTGCTGGACGTTGGCTGTGGCCACCCTACTTTTTTAAAGGAATTATACCGGCAAACCGGTTGTGAAGCCCACGGTATAGATTTCAGCGATGAAGGCTGGAAAGATAGCCCGGAAGCATGGGAAGGCTTACACCTGAACCAGGGCGAACTGGAAGTGCTGAATCCGGATGCCCGTTACGATGCGTTTACCATGTGGCACTACCTGGAGCACGACTACCACCCGCACCAAACCTTACAACAGTTAAGAAAACATGCCCTGCCGCACTCCCGGTTATTAATTGAAGTGCCAAATGTAAATTCCTGGGCACGGAAAACCCAGCAGGAAATGTGGGAAGGGTGGCATGCGCCCCGGCATACTGTGCTGTACGAACCCAAAACCATGGAAGTACTGCTGAACCGTTCGGGCTGGGAAATGGAGGCTTCATACACGTACGGCACCATTGACCCTTACGTGGCCTGGTGGATGGGCGAACAGGAGAAGAAGCAAATCGACTGGTCGGAAAGCATGGAAAAGGAGTTTCTGCCGTTTATGCTGGGTAAAATTACCACAGCTCCCCGCTTTCTGCGGCAAAAGAAACTAAGCCTGGGCATTATGACCGCCGTGGCCAGGCCAGCCGAAACTACCCGGTAAATCAGGTAAAAGACTACGCTGATCTTCTTCGCATGCTACACACTGCATGCCGCCCATTGCATGGCGCCCATTGCATGGTGCCACCAAAATGAGGGGAGTTTAGTACTTTTCCAGCGGAATAGCATTGAGTTCAACGCCCGGCCAGGAGCCTTCGGTGGCATAGGGCATAAAGCGGGAAAACATTTCTTCTTTGTACCAGCCCAGCTGGCGGGTTTTCTTAATTACTTCCCGGTG
>CAZIWJ010000038.1:0-20363 GCA_964542855.1 uncultured Roseivirgaceae bacterium | reverse complement strand
TTTTTTACCATCGTGGCCCGTTTTTCTTCATCGTACCGGGTATTTGTGTTTCGTAGCCCGGAAGTAGTAAATCGTGGCGCCTACTTCTTTATCGTGGGGCGCATTTCTTCGTCGCATCGCGGAAGTTATTACCATGGCAGTGACTTTTCCTTTACGGGAGGTAAAATTTTTATATTGTCTGCTCTTCTTTCTGAAGAACGGTAACTCCCGGCCAGGCTAAAACCAACAACAGCAATAAAAAAAGCCCTCACGAAGAGGGCTTTAAGAAAAACTAAACGTTCGGTTGAATTAAGGACGGGGAACTTTTACCGTTAAGGTTATTGAACGGTCCGATCCATGTTCGCCACCAATAGCATCTACCCTGGCAAAGCCACGGGAACCGCCCCGGCTGGCAGAATCCAGTTCAAAAGTAATAATATCATCTACCTGTAAATCCGTTACGCGGGTATCGGCATTATCATCGAACAGGTCGACAGGAAACTGTTCCTGTGCAGTTCCGCCCGAGGTAATAGAATCGAAAGCTACGGTATTATCTACGTAGAAACGAGTATCATTATTAATGTTGGTAAAGTCGGTACTCTCAAAGGCCTGTCCAATAAACTCGTTGGTAGGTCCGCCAATTATATTTCCACTATTTGGAGTAAACCAGAAGGCAAGGTCAACAGTAGGGCCGTTTACGGCTGTTGCTGCCTCGCTGGAGCCAAATACCTCATTACTTAGCACGCTGTAAAAACTTCCGCCCGATAAATTTTCCTGACCGGCTAATAATACTTCGGTGCTGGTTTGCAGGGAATAACCCGGAAGGAGTACGGCATCGATTACGTGTACGATAGATCCGCCTACCTGTAGGTCGGCAATGGTTACAGTGGCACTTTCGTTTAAAGTAACCCCGTCGGATGCATCAACGAACAATCGGCTTCCTTCTGCAGAAAGTACTGTATCGGCACCGGCCGATACTAAAGCAGAAGCTTCAACCAGGCCTGCCGTAGGATCGGTTACGTGGTAAAACAGGATTTGCTGCAGGTTAGGCAGGGCCAGTACTTCCTCAGGAGTACCTACTGCCGCAAAAGCTTCATCGGTAGGGGCAAATATGGTAAAGCCACCGCTTCCTAATAAGCTGCCCAGTTCCAGTTCGGAAATGGCTCCGGCAATGTACTGGAAGCCCTCTACGCGAGTAACCAGCTGCTCAATTGATGCATATTCCACATCAATTAGGAATTCACCGGTGAGCGTGGTATCGGGCTGGCTAAGTGTAAATGATATAGTTACCGGACCGGCGGTAGTCTGGGCCAGGGTAGGGTCGTTGGGCAGAATGTACTGAACCACGTTAGCTCCGTCCTGTACCGGGGTAGACTGGGTAACAGATTGGCCTCCAATCTGGAATTCACCTCCGGTGGTTCCGTCGTTGAAACTCAAATCACCCAGTTCCAAAGAGCCCTGGGCAATATCTACAGTAATGGATAAAGTATCGCCGGGGGCACTGGTTGAAGACGTTGGGTTGAGGGTTAGGGAAGCCTGTTCAACCGGCTCTTCGGTGTCGTCGTCGCAACTCACGGTGAGCAACAACATGCCGGCTACGGCCAGCAGGGTGAGAAAATAACTTGAAAATTTTTTCATCGTTCTATGTTTGGTTTTTAGCAAATTGAATCGCTTGAGGTTACAACCCGATACACCTGACCACCGAATTACAATTAAGGTTGGAATGATCGTGGTTTAGTAAATGATTATGCAATGTTAGCGGTTCTGCCGGATACAGAATAGCTCTTTCCCAGCACTACCTTACACTGCTTTAGCTTTGTGAGGTATCTTAAAAAATATGAGTAGACAACAAAGCTTTTCTTGTATTTGCCCGTGCTTGTTGTACTTAATCAAGATATATTTAGGGTAAACCTGTCTTTTAACTAATAAACACCGTTTATTAGTTACCTGGTGTAGTTCGTTAACATGTAACCGTAATTAAGGTTTTCTTTTTTCACGAAATGCATTCGCAAAAAAAGTTGGAAAAAGTACACATGCATTTCAGTTTATCTTCGTTACCTGTTCAACCCGTTTGGGAGGTGGCAAGGGCAGAAGCAGGTTTATTGGCCGTATTTTTTTGAGCAGTGTAATAAATCACCAGCTTTTCCAAGAAATGCGGGTTAGGTTGTATTAATGTTGCTTTTTGATATGGTTACGATATAATTTTTCAACGTAACCCGGTTCTACATCTGAAACAGCTCCTGAAAAATAGCGAAAGCCCGGTTAAACCTTACGCTTAATCTGGGCAACCCGACCAGATTTTAGTAAATTGTAATAGGTATTTTTTTACTTTTACGGCTCATGTCAGTGCCTGCGGTACAGCATGTTATGCATTGCACAGCCAAATCAATAAATTGCGTTAGCCAATTTCTAAAAACTATAGTATGGAAGATTTTCTGTTTGCCATCCGTCAGTTTACTTACTACGCCGCCTTTTTCTTCGTTGGTGTAGGTATACTCATGATCCTGGCATTGCTGGTTAAACTGGCAACTATTAAGCAACCCAAGGACAAGTACGATTTTGTTAATCGGTACGAGAAAGACATGCTTTGGTACTCCGCGTTATCGTTTATCGTGGCCGGTGGATGCTACGTTACATCCATCCTTTCAACCGAGCCGCTCTACATCTTTGTGGGGATTTTTATTTCGGTTATGTTCGGTATGATTATCGGCGTAATTATTTACAATTACCTGAAGTTTTACTACCCGACCTTCATTGAAAAACGTTTGCACCGTTTACGCTATCAGTCGCGGGTGAATCCGAAAACCGGGAACAAAATGAAACTGCTTAGTGAAGACGAGGAAGATGTTTACCTCGACGAAGGAATGCAGGCCGAAGAAAATATCTTCTCGGTCGATTACGACGTGTGGATCGATGAGGAAACTGGTTTCACCAAAATTGAAAAGTACAAGGGGCACCTGCACGCGCTGAAGTCGCCCATGTGTGGTTACTATACCCTGCGGGTTGTGCGTGAAGAAATTATCGAATCGCCAACCGAAGACAAGGAAGGAACGTTAATTAAGTATTACGAGTGCAGCTACACCGGATACAAGACGCAGAAGGTGTTTAATATTGCCAAGTTAAAGAAATCGAAAGCCTACGAGCGCAGTTCGCTTACCTCGGCTTAATTTTACCCACTTCACCATTCTTTAACCGGCCGCGTGCCGGTTTTTTTATGGGTTTTTTTAATTTGCTCTGCACTCAACATTTCTAACCCTTTAAACCACAGCCGCTAATGAACCTGCAGGAACTGGAAAAACAAGCAATAAACCTCGATCAGGAAGATCAACTCAAGCATTTCCGGGTGCGTTTTCACCTGCCACGGATTAACGATAAAACGGCGCTGTATTTTTGCGGTAACTCCCTGGGGCTACAACCTAAAGACGTTGCCGGGGCCGTGGAGCATGAATTGAAAATATGGCAGGACATGGCCGTGGAAGGCCACTTCAAAAGTGAACATCCCTGGGTTACCTATCATAAGCGATTGCAACCTGCACTGGCCCACATTACCGGGGCCAAAGAGGAAGAAGTGGTTGCCATGAATAACCTAACCAGTAACCTGCATTTTATGATGGTATCTTTTTACCGTCCGCAGGGAAAACGGTATAAAATCCTGATGGAGGCCGAGGCTTTCCCCTCCGATATGTACGCGGTGGAAACGCAGGTAAAGTATCACGGCTACAACCCCGACGATGCTATTATAGAAGTTACTCCCGAAGCAGGCAGCCATTACATTACCAACGAGCAAATTATCGAGGCCATTCAACAACACGGCGATGAAATTGCCCTGGTGCTGATGCCCGGCGTGCAGTATTATACCGGGCAGGTGCTGGATATGGCTGCCATTACCCAGGCAGGACAGGCCGTTGGAGCCAAGGTAGGCCTCGACCTGGCCCACGCGGTGGGTAATGTTCCGCTGGCTTTGCACAACTGGAACGTAGACTTTGCCGTGTGGTGCACTTACAAATACCTGAACTCCGGCCCGGGCAATACTGCCGGGGCTTTTGTGCATGAACGCTACGCGCACGATAACAGCCTGCCCCGTTTTGCCGGCTGGTGGGGGCACCGTGAAGATGAGCGCTTTGAGATGAAAAAAGGTTTCGAACCTTCCCCGGGCGCTGCCGGCTGGCAACTGGCCAATGCTAACATTATTCCGCTGGCGGCCCAGCGTGTTGCCATCGATATTACCCACGAAGCAGGAATGCCTGCCCTGCGTGAGAAAAGTATAAAGCTAACCGGTTTGCTGTACGATGTTATTAAAGCGGTAGACGAGCAGAACCAGATTACTATTATTACCCCCGGCAACCCGGAACAGCGGGGGTGCCAGCTTTCGTTACTGGTTCCTCATAACGGTAAAGCCGTTTTCGACTTTATTATGCAGGAAGGGGTAATTTGCGACTGGCGTGAGCCTGACGTTATTCGCCTGGCCCCAACACCCCTGTACAGTACTTTTCAGGAAGTAATCCGTTTTGGTAAAATTTTACAGGAAGCCTTGCAGGCTACAGCTGCCACAACAGCATGATCAGTTGCGAAATACTTATTGTTGGAGCCGGTCCGGCCGGGGTGGCCTGTGCGCTGAAGCTGGCTGAAGCCGGGAAAAAAGTTTACCTGCTCGATAAGGCTAAATTTCCCCGCGATAAAATTTGTGGCGATGCCCTCAGTGCCGATGTAATGAACCAGTTACACCAGCTTCCCCTGGGCCAGCCTTTTGAACAGGCAGCACTCGTACCCAAAACCGCATGCCAGGGGGTAACCATGGTGGCGCCCAACGGCACCCCGCTCAACATTCCTTTCCACGCTCCTGCCGGAAGGCCCGCCGATACCGGGTATATTTGCCGGCGAACCGACTTCGATAACTGGCTGCTGCAATCGGTTAGGGAACAGCCCTTAATCCGTTTACACGAAGAAGAACGGGTAACCCGAATATCACGAAATGATCAGGGATGGGAAGTAGAAACAACTAATAACCAATACGCTACCCCCATGCTAATCGGGGCCGACGGGGCCAACTCGGTAGTAGCCCGCGCAATTCAGCAACGCCAGGTAAACCCGCATCATTATTGCGCCGGTTTGCGCCGGTATTACGAAAACGTATCGGGGTTTACTCCGGGTAAGCCGTACATTGAATTGCATTTCATGAACCAGTTGCTGCCCGGGTACTTCTGGATTTTTCCTTTACCCGGAAACCGGGCCAATGTGGGGCTGGGTATGCTAAGCAGTGCCATTAACAGGAAAAAAGTAAACCTGAAAACCGAAATGGAGAATATTATTGCTTCACACCCTGCCATTGCTCCCCGTTTTGCTGGTGCCAGAGCACTGGAGTCTGTGCAGGGTTTTGGGTTGCCCATTGGGTCGAAAAAGCGCATCCTGTCGGGCGATCATTACCTGCTTTTGGGCGATGCTGCCGGGCTAATTGATCCCTTTTCCGGGGAAGGAATAGGCAATGCTATTCGTAGTGGCCGGGTGGCTGCAGACCATATTTTAAAGGGAAATAAAACCAGCGCCAGTTTTTCTGCCGGGTATAATAAAGCTTACGATAAAGAAATTTACCGGCGCATGGGGCACGAATTACAGCTGAGCCGCAAAATGCAGTTGCTGCTGAATTATCCCCGCTTGTTTAATTTTATTGCCGGTAAGGCCAGCCGTAACCCGTCGCTCCAGGTATTGCTAACCAGTATGTTGAGTAATGTAGATGTAAAACAGTTGTTACTCCGCCCTTCCTTCTACTTCAGGCTGCTTTTTACCTAAAACTGAACAGGCAGGGCCAATCCAGTGTTATGCAACATATTATCTAAAAAAAGCTGAATTCCATGTCAGATAACACCGCTGTTGTTCTAGGGGCCGGTTTAACCGGATCACTGCTCAGCATTTTTTTAGCCCGTAAAGGCTACAACGCTAAGGTAATTGAAAAGCGATCAGACCTGCGCAAGCAGGAGCTGGGTGGAGGCCGCTCAATAAACCTTGCACTCAGCAGAAGAGGAAAAAAAGCATTGCGCCAGGTAGGCCTGGAAGAGGAGGTAGATAAAATTACCATTCCCATGAAAGGGAGGATGATGCACAACGAACAGGGAGGATTAACTTTTCAGCCCTACGGAAAAGAAGGGCAGGCTATTTATTCGGTTTCCCGGACCAACCTGAACAAAATTCTTTTAAATAAAGCCGAAGAGCAGGGGGTAAAATTACTCTTCGAGCGTACCTGTACCAATATCGACCTGGCCAGCAACCGCTGCACCATCGAGTACGATGGCACGACCCACGTTGAAGATGCTGATATGCTCTTCGGCGCCGATGGTGCTTTCTCCCGCCTGCGCGGGCAAATGCAAAGAACTCCCCGCTACAATTACAGCCAGCAATACATCGATCACGGGTACAAAGAACTGGATATGCAGCCTGCTCCCGACGGTTCCTATGCCATGGAGCCTCACGCGTTGCACATCTGGCCCCGGGGAAAGTTTATGCTCATTGCCCTGCCTAACCCGGACCATACGTTCACCTGTACGCTGTTTTATCCTTACGAAGGCGAAAATTCTGTTGAGCAGTTAAATGACCCCAAAGAAGTTGAAAACTTTTTCCGGCAGTATTTTCCTGATCTAATACCCCTGATGCCCGACTACAAAGAGCAGTTCTTCGAGCATCCTACTTCTCCAATGGTAACCATACGGTGTTACCCCTGGTCGAGCGGGAATAACCTGTTAATCGGTGATGCAGCCCACGCTATTCTGCCCTTTTACGGGCAGGGAATGAATGCTGGCTTTGAAGATTGCCACGTACTGGACCAGTTAATCGATAAACACGAGGGGCAGTGGGAAGAGATTATCAGCGAGTTCCAGCAACTTCGCAAGCCAGATGCCGATGCCATTGCCCAGTTGGCAGCCGACAATTTTGTGGAAATGCGTGATTTTGTAGCTGATCCTGCTTTTCTTAAAAGGAAAGAAATTGAATCGGACCTTCAGAACCGTTATCCTAACGACTGGTTGCCGCTGTATTCTATGGTTACGTTTAGCGATATGCGTTATTCTGAAGCCCTGAACCGCGGTAAAGTACAGCGAGAAATCATGGACGATTTCATGAGTGCTTTGAACGGAAGTAAACAGCCCGATTATGAAGCAATTATTCAAAAATTAAAAACACATGATTAACACGGCCCAACCTTCAACGCCGGAAAGCCAAATTGTTGGCCGGCTGAATGGAAAAAAAGCTATCGTAATTGGTTCAGGTATTGCCGGCATTGCTACCTCTATCCGGCTGGCTAAACAAGGTTACCGGGTTCGGGTTTTTGAAGCGAACAATTATCCGGGAGGTAAACTAACTGCCATTGAACAGGATGGTTTCCGTTTCGATGCGGGGCCTTCGCTGTTTACCATGCCCCAACTGGTAGAAGAATTGTTTGAATTGTGTGGGGAAGCTACCAGTGAACACTTCCGGTATAAAAAGCTGGATTTGGGCTGCCGGTATTTTTATGAAGACGGCACTATATTGAACGCCTGGGCCGATAAGCAGCGGTTTGCCGCTGAGGTGGAAGAAAAAACAACGGATGAGGGCAACACGTTACTGGCCGCGCTGGAGAAGAGTGGTAAACTGTATAAGTTGCTGGCTGAACTGTTTATGTACCGTTCGCTGAGCAACGTAAAAACCTTTTTGAACAAGAAAGCCCTAAAAGCTTATGCTAACCTGCATGAGTTTAATTTCTTTTCTACCATGAACGGTGCCAACGAAAAACGATTCTCCGATCCCCGGCTGGTGCAGTTATTCAACCGCTATGCCACCTACAACGGTTCCGATCCGTACCAGACGCCGGCTACCATGAATATTATTCCTCACCTGGAATACAATATCGGGGCTTTTTTTCCGGAGGAGGGAATGCATTCCATTAGCATGAGTTTGTACGAACTGGCCCGCCGACAGGGAGTGGAATTTACATTCAATGCACCGGTACAAGAAATTGTGCTGCAGAACAAAGGAGTTCAGGGAGTAAAAGCAAACGATGAAGTGCATTTGGCCGATGTGGTGGTATCGAACATGGATATGGTAAATACCTACCGTAAACTGCTGAAAAACTACCCGGCACCCGGGAGGCTACTGAAACAACCCAAGTCTAGCTCAGCACTGATTTTTTACTGGGGTATAAACCGCCAATTTCCGGAATTGGACTTGCACAATATTTTCTTCTCCGAAAATTACAGGGAAGAATTCGATTACATATTCAAACGAAGGGCAGTATGCGACGACCCCACGGTTTATATCAATATTACCGCCAAGGAAAAGCCAGACGATGCCCCGGAAGGTTGTGAAAACTGGTTTACCATGATTAACGTGCCGAATAACAGCGGGCAGGACTGGGACCAGCTGATTGCCGATGCTAAAGCTGCAATTATTAAAAAGTTGAGCCGGATGTTGGGAACGCCGGTTGAGCCCCTGATTGTAACCGAGGATATTCTCGATCCCCGGTTAATTGAGCAGCGAACGTCATCGGTTCAGGGGGCTTTATACGGCAACAGTTCTAATAACAAGTTTGCAGCTTTTCTTCGTCATGCCAACGCCAGTTCGGGTATTAAAAACCTGTTCTTCTGCGGGGGAAGTGTTCACCCGGGTGGAGGGATTCCCCTTTGCCTGCTGTCGGCCAAAATCACTGCCGATCAGGTAGCCGAAAAGGTAAAGTTCGGGTAAGCTTAATAAAAGTACCGGCAAATAAGGCTGACCTGATGAAATGGGTCAGCCTTATTGGTAAATATCAATTTTGTGATTTAGGCGTTATAAATCTGCCTGTAGGTATTATATCGGTTCATGATGGTAGCAACGTAGTGAACCGGTTCTGCCCCCCTGGTGTAGCCGTAGCGAACAACTTCATCCTGGTAATACACTTTCCTGTTCATGCGACGTAAAAAATAAGCCACATCATTCCAGTTGTTTGGGTTATGACCGTACTTCCGGGCCAGTCGACGGGCGTCGAGAATGTGGCCCTGTCCGGCATTATACGAGGCTAATATAAATTTGAGTCGCTCCTGTGGTTCAGGAATATGCCTTTTCCAAAGTTTGTTTAACCAGTTCATGTAATTAACCCCGGTATGTATATTACCGGCTACTGCTGAAGAACTGGAAGAGTTTTTACCAAATGTGCGGTAAGTTGCCGGCATAATTTGCATAAGCCCTTTAGCGCCCTGCCAGGAGCGGGCGTTTGGATCGAAAGCCGATTCCTGGAAAATTAAAGCACCCAGCAAGCGCCAATCCCAACCCAATCGATCGGCGGAAAAACGAACCTGGTTATCATATCGCGATAATTGCCCTTTGCCCAGGGTCGACAGCGGATGATCAGTACGGTAAGCAATACCGTTAAATGCTTTGAAGTATTTATTATAAATGACCCTGTATTTAACTGAGCCTTTATTCTTTTCTATCCACTTGTCTATTGCGCTGCGTAGCTGATTACTGGATTTTCTCAACATCCAACTGATGTGCTGCTCGAAACCAACCGGTGTAGATACGTCGAGGTTTTGGTACTGACTGGCATATAAACGGGCAATATTTTCAAAAGCCAGGGTGTAATCAATATTTTTTTTGGCTACATCTTCAATTAGGCAGGTGCTGCTTTCCTGCTTACTGCTTTTATCGATATGAATCGAGCCACCGATTTCTTCGCTCAGGTTTTGGAGTCGAACCAGGTAAGTTGATTCCGGCGTTACGTGAACTACTTGCTCATTCAGTTCATACGGTTCTTTAATTAAACCGAATGGTGCTGACTGTTCATCTTTGCGCTGAACCAACACCTGGCGGGAAGTATACAGTGGGGCCGTAAAAGCAACTTGCTCAGTTTGCTGCTGCAAAGCAAAAGGATAAGCTATGACATCCACCTCGCCGGATTGCAGCATTTTCCTGGCTTTATGATGGTTTTTTTCTACTACGTAACGCACCTGAACGTTGAGGTCTTCGCCGAGCCAGTTCAGTAGCTCGTATTCGTAGCCCATCAGCTCGCCTTTGTACCCGTAAAGACTGAATAAATTGCTGTCTACAACAGCAGTGAAGTATCCCCGGTCCTGGATCTGTTCCAGGTCAGGAAGCGATTGGGTGGCGGAAAGGGAACGAGCAGCATCGGTAGAGTTGGAAGGAAGTAATACAAAACTACTATCGCTGCATCCGGTAAGCATCAGGAAAGATGCCAGTAGGTAAGTTTTAGGCCGCAAATAAACATTTGCGATTCTTTTTATGTGTTTTGCTGTTGTTTGCATAACCGGACTTTTTTCTGAGGAACATGAGTTTGTACGCCCTATACCTCGAAATGTCATTAACGTTAATACAATTTATATAAAAAAATTTAAATATTTATATTTTTTATTTCTTCTGTAATATTTTAAAGAGGATAGTTTAAACAGTTACTTATTATAGTAGCCTTGTTTACCGTATTTTTGATAAAAAGGTTACTTTTAGAATTACCCGGAAAACGTGAACTGGATTTCCTGGTGAAAACAAACCAAAGCAGATGATTGAAAAACAGCTTTTTGAGCAACTGGACGAATTTTTCGACGAATACGGGTACGAACTGGTGCCTCACCGTAAGCAGTGGCGCAGTGAAGATGAAACCGGGTTTTCCAACATTATCCTGTCGGTGAGTGGTAATAATCCAACGATCATTGAAGTAAATCTTGGGGTAAGAATTCACAGAGTAGAGGAAACCCTGGCCCGGTTTACGAACGGAACAAAGAATTTTAATGAAGATAGCAATACACTGGTAACCTCAATTGGCCGAATTCAGGGGGAACCTTTCCATCACTACGAAGCAGAAACCAAACAGGACGTAATAAACGTGGCCCAGCAGATAACAACCTTTATGGAAGAAGAGGGGCTTGATTTCCTCGACAACCTGATGGACATTACCGTACTCGATGAGTTATTCAATAGCGAACCGGAAGAAAAGGTGCCCTACATATATAATGACATCCATCGTTGTTTCCGCGGATTAATCCTTGCTCAATTTAATAATAACCCCCACTTTTTCCTGATCTGGACAGTTTATCGGGAATACCTGGAGAAAAGAAATGCTCCGGAGTCCGTGCAGAAGCGTTTTGAAGAATTGTATCGATACCTGCACACATTTTCCATGAACTGATGCAACGAAACAAGGTAAATCGTCATCCTGTTTGAGTAGTGAGAGCCTGTTAAAATTTTGTTTTTGTTAGCGAAAATTCAGGGTTTTATTGCTGAACAAGCCAATTTTCGAGTTGACTCAGCCTGACCCCACGGCAAATAAAACTGGTGAAGTACAGTACAGTACAGCGATCAAAGAGAAATTTGCAGCCTAAAGGATAAAGTTTTAACAAACTTCCGGAGGGGGTGATAACAAGTAACAACAGGCTGTTTAAAATTAATTTTTTCCCTGCGTAACAAATTCTGATTAATGAACACTCATATACAAGTAATGAGTAAACATAGCCTTTTCAATGCTGAAATTAACTAACATCCACAAGTCTTATCGCATGGGCAAGCAATCGCTGCACGTGTTAAAAGGTATCGACTTGGAAATAGGGAGAGACGAACTGGTTTCAATCATGGGTTCTTCCGGTTCCGGAAAATCTACCCTACTTAACATTCTGGGTATCCTGGATACGTACGACAAGGGAGAATACCTGCTCGACGGCAACTTAATTCAGAATCTTTCCGAGAAACGGGCCGCCCAGTACCGCAACCAGTTAATTGGCTTTGTTTTTCAGTCTTTTAATTTATTAGCCTTCAAAAATGCCCTGGAAAATGTAGCGCTGCCATTATACTATCAGCAAGTAAGCCGAAAGAACAGAAACATGCGGGCGCAGGAGTACCTGGAAAAAGTGGGCCTGGGCAATTGGGCCGAACACATGCCTTCGGAGCTTTCCGGAGGGCAGAAGCAGCGGGTGGCTATTGCACGGGCGCTCATCACCGATCCGGCTGTTATCCTGGCCGATGAACCCACCGGGGCGCTGGATAGCCAAACTTCTGAAGATGTAATGGAAATTTTTAAGCAGGTTAATGCTTCCGGTAAAACGGTAATTATTGTTACCCACGAAGCAGACATTGCCGGGCAGACCCAACGAATTATCCGTTTACGCGACGGTTTAATTGTAAACGATGAACAGGCGGCCCTGAACCTTTCATCTTAACCCTTTTATCATGTTTGATTTAGATAAATGGCAGGAAATTTTTTATACCATCCGGCAGAATAAACTTCGTACGTTTCTTACTGCTTTTAGCGTAGGCTGGGGAATTTTTATGCTGGTATTATTACTCGGAGCCGGTTCCGGGCTACAGAACGGAGTAGAATATTCTTTCCGCGATGACGCCATGAACAGCATCTGGGTATACCCAAATAAAACGTCGATTCCTTACAATGGCCGGCAACCGGGAAGATGGATACGCATGACCAACGAAGACCTGGAGTATGTAAGTGAAAAAATTCCGGAGGTGGAGTTTATCACCGCCCGGGTGTATGTTTCCGGTAATCGGGTTGTGCGATACAAGAATAATTACTCTTCATTTTCGGTAGTGGGCGTACATCCCGATCATATGCACCTGGAAAAAAATACCGTAATCAGGGGGCGATACGTGAACACTAAAGATGTAAATGAAAACCGTAAGGTAATCGCTATTGGTA
The DNA here is from genome assembly GCA_964542855.1 of uncultured Roseivirgaceae bacterium. Lineage (GTDB taxonomy): Bacteria > Bacteroidota > Bacteroidia > Cytophagales > Cyclobacteriaceae > CAZIWJ01. The sequence goes on along the minus strand of CAZIWJ010000038.1, from coordinate 7,729 downwards.
ATAAGGTAGCAGACATTCTATTTAAAAATAGTGTAGACCCTATTGGTAAATGGATCAACGTAAACGGGGTTCAGTTCAAGGTAGTGGGCGTTTTCGATGATATTGGTAATGAAGGCGAGGCCGATGATATTTACATCCCTATCTCTACTGCACAGAAGGCTTACGGAGAAGGAAAAAAAATTGGCATGATGGCTTTTACCATTGGAGCAGCCACGCTGGCTGAAAGCAACCGGATTACCAGCCAAGTGGAAGAATTGCTCTACAGCCGACACGACATATCGCCGGCCGATGAGGCGGCCATACGGGTACGGAATGTTTATGAAGCTTTTGAGCGCATAATCGGGCTGATCAGGAATATCAATATTTTTGTAGCAGTAGTAGGCGTAAGTACGATTCTGGCAGGTATAGTGGGCGTGAGTAATATTATGCTCATTGTAGTAAAGGAACGAACGAAGGAAATTGGAATTCGAAAAGCCATTGGAGCAACCCCGGGCTCAATTATCAGCCTTGTGCTGCAGGAATCTATTTTTATTACCCTGGTAGCCGGCTATATCGGCTTACTTTTTGGGGTAGGGGTGATAGAGTTAACAGACTATGCGTTGTCGTTGGCCGATGGGGATGTTGGACTCTTCAGAAACCCTGAAATCAGTTTTCAAACTGCATTATTTGCTACAGGATTACTGGTTTTTTCCGGCGCACTGGCCGGATTTTTTCCGGCTCGTAGTGCCGCCAAAGTAAAACCCGTAGTAGCCCTTCGGGACGACTAATCTAACCCAATTAATAGTAAGAAGTATTATGTTCTTTTTCAGACTTACGCTGACCTCGGTTTTACTCCTCATTTCTTTGCAGGGTATGGCCCAGTTGCAGCGACCACAGGTGCTTAACTTAAAGCAATGTATTGATATTGCAAACCAGAATAACCTGGATGTAAAAGATACCCGACAGCAGGTGAGAAGTAACCAACTGGCCATGCACCAGGCCCAGGCTAACCGGCTTCCATCAGTTAATGCCAATACGAGGGTAAGCTACAGTGTAGGCCGTTCCATTAACGACTTCACCAACCAGTTCATTGAAGACCCGGTAACCAGCCAGACCTACGGATTGAACGCTAACGTTGTGCTGTTTAATAACCTGAGCCAGCATTACCAGGTGAAACAAAGTGAACTGGACCTGTCGGCTTCCCAAACCCGGGTGAAACGCACTCAGTACGATGTAGCACTGCAGGTAACCCAGGCTTATGCCCAGATTTTGTTCGACCGGGAAATCCTGGCTAATGCCGAGTTAACCCTGGCCAGTACAGTACTGCAATTAGACCGCACTCGCAAACAGGTAGATGCCGGCGTTTTACCTGCCGCCGACCTGTTACAACTGGAAGCCCAGCGAGCCAGCAATGAAGTAGCAGTTATTGACGCTGAAAACAACCTGGACTTGTCGAAATTGCGCCTGAAACAGCTGATGATTATTCCGGCCGGTGATGCTATTGAAATTGTAGTGCCCGAAGTGAACGTGGAAGAAAATACCCTGGAACAACTTTCTTCTACCAGCATATACGATGAAGCCCTGCAGTTTCAACCTTCGGTACGGTTTGCGCGATACCAGATTGAAAGTGCGCGTTACGGAATAGAAATAGCCCGGGCCGATTCCTACCCCACTTTATCGGCCTTTGGGGGTATTGGTTCTCGCTATTCCAGTGTAGCGCCCGATGTTATTCCAGACGGAAGAGATGAGAACGGTAACCCGCAGTTCAAGGAAACTACGTACTTCAACCAACTCGATTTTAACTTTAACCGGTTTATCGGGTTGCAACTTAATGTGCCTATATTCAATAACCTGCAGGTCCGGTCTGCAGTGGGCAACGCCCGGGTGAGGCTGGAACGGGCACGGATTAACGAAGAAAGGATTAGAAATGACCTGCGCCAAACTATTGAACAGGCTTACCTCGATGCCAGTTTGGCCCGCAAGCGATACGCAGGTACACAGGAGCAGGTAAAAGCCCTGGAAGCTTCTTTTGAGAACACGAAAAAGCGGTTTAACCTCGGGGCAACCGATGCCATCACCTACAACCAGGAGCAGAACAGCCTGAACGCGGCCCGCACTGACCTGATTAGGAATAAATACAATTTATACCTGCGCCGCAAGCTGCTCGATTTCTACCGGGGTAAAGGAATAAATACGGAACAGCAATAAGAACCAGCTATGGCATTAGTAGATTTAGATAAGTGGCAGGAAATATGGGCTACTATCAGAAAAAATCCTTTACGTACTTTTCTTACCATGTTCGGGGTGTACTGGGGTATTTTCATGCTACTGGTTCTGCTGGGAGTAGGACGAGGACTGGAAAAAGGCGTTTACCAGGAATTTTCTGGCCTCGCTTCTAACATGTACTTTGTGTGGGGGCAGCGTACTACCATGCCCTACAAGGGCTTTACGCCGGGTAAACGAGTAGACTTTACCACCGAAGACCTGCAGGCGGTAAGAGTAAAAACGAAACTTTCAAACTTAATTTTACCCCAGAACCGCCTGGGAGGTTGGCGGGGTAGCTACTCGGTAAAACGAAAAAATAAAACCGGCGGCTTCCGGGTTGAAGGGCACTACCCGAAAATGATTCAGATACGAAAACTTCCCATGCTGGAAGGCCGCTACGTGAACCCGATTGATATTGAAGATAAACGTAAGGTGGCAGTAATTGGTACCGGGGTAGTAGAAGAATTGTACGAACCCGACGAAGAAGTTATTGGCTCTTACATCCGGTTAAACGGTATCTACTTCCAGGTGGTAGGCGTAACAACTACCCTGCAGGACGGCGAAAGGGCCGACAATGAAACCCGCCAAATCGTAGTGCCCTTTACTACTTTTTCCCAGGCGTTTAATTACGGGAACGAGGTAAGTTCTTTTGCTGTACTGGCTAAAGAAGGAGTCCCGGCTTCACTCGCCGAAAAAGAATTTAAGCAGGTGATGCGCGGGTTAAAAAAAGTGCACCCGGATGATGAAGCAGCTATCCGGAGTTTTAATGCTCAAAGGGAATTTCAGAAAATTACCGGCCTGTTTGCCGGGATAAAAATATTTGTCTGGATTGTGGGAATCGGTACGCTGCTGGCCGGGATTATCGGGGTAAGCAATATTATGCTGATTGTAGTGCGGGAAAGAACCCGCGAAATAGGCATCCGGAAAGCTATCGGAGCTACCCCTTTCTCGGTGATTTCCCTGATTCTGCAGGAATCAACGGTTATTGTATTAATTGCAGGTTACGTGGGCTTGCTGGTTGGGCTGGCCCTGGTAGAAGCCATAGCCTATTTTGTTGGCCAGGCCGGAAGTACCGGTATGTTCGATCAACCCGAAGTAAGCATACAGGTAGCCTTGTCGTCTTTGTTCATCCTTGTATTTGGCGGGTTACTGGCAGGCTGGCTACCGGCCCGCCGGGCAGCAGCCATTAATCCTATTGAAGCCATTCGAACTGAATAACTAACCCATTTATGAAGCGTGTACTCATTACCATTCTTATTATTCTTATTGTTACCAGCTTTATTGGTACCGGTTACTTCCTGTACCAAAAATCGGTGGAGAAACCGGTGGTTTATCAAACAGAATCGCCATTCATAACCAACATTGTTAAAAAAACCGTGGCAACCGGCTCAATTGTACCCCGAAAGGAAACAGAAGTGAAGTCGCAGGTGCCCGGTATTGTAGAGAAATTATACGTGGTACCGGGCGATAAAGTGGAAACCGGACAGCTCCTGGCTAAAATTAAAATTGTTCCCGATGCAGTATCGGTAAGCCGGGCGGAGGCCAGCGTGGAGACCGCCAGAATTAATTTTAACAATGCCAAGCAGGAGCTGGAGCGGCAAAAAAAACTATACAACCAGCAGGTAATTTCCCAACAGGAATACAACCGCTTTCTTCTCGACTTCAAATTAGCCGAACAGGAACTGGCCGCAGCCCGTGAAAATTTGCAGGTAATCAGGGAAGGTGCTTCCAGTAAGTCGAACAACGTTGCCAACCTGGTTCGTGCAACCGTAGATGGTACGCTGCTGGATATTCCGGTGGAAGAAGGCGATGTGGTGATACAGAGTAACAATTTCAACGACGGAACAACCATTGCGCTCATTGCCGACATGAGCGACTTGATATTCGAGGGAAAAGTTGATGAATCGGAAGTGGGCAAACTTTCCGAAGGAATGGAACTGCTGCTTAACGTAGGGGCCATCGACCAGGAGCGGTTTGCAGCTGAACTCGAGTTTATTTCTCCCAAAGGCGTGGAAGAAGAAGGGGCCATTCAGTTTGAAATTAAGGCAGCCGTGCAGCAGAGTGATGACGTAACGCTTCGTTCGGGGTACAGTGCCAATGCAGACATTGTGCTGGAACGGAAAGATAGCGTACTGGCTATTAAGGAAAGTACCCTGATCTTCGAAGATGACTCCCAGTTTGTGGAAGTTGAGGTTAGCCCGCAGGAATTTGAAAAGCGGTCGGTAAAAACCGGCCTTTCCGACGGTATTAATATTGAAATCCTTAACGGCTTACAAAAGAACGAAAAAATAAAAAGTAACTTAACGGTAGAAGAAAGTTGAGCAGTTTTACACCGGGTTGCCCGCCGGTGTTTCTGCCCAAAATTTTGGTTCATTATGCTGCAATTGGGTTTACAAGCAATCTACTACCTGTTTCCGGAACTGATGAATTGAACCAATTTATTGTTATACTTGTGTTGCGAAAGCAGAATTAAAACAACTACCTACTACAACATTAAGAATATGAGAGAGATACAATTCAGAGAAGCCCTCCGTGAAGCCATGACCGAAGAAATGGAGCGGGATAAGGAAGTATTCCTAATGGGGGAAGAAGTGGCCGAGTACGAAGGGGCCTACAAAGTAACCCAGGGTATGCTAAATCATTTTGGCCCGGAAAGAGTTATTGATACCCCAATTGCTGAACTTGGTTTTACCGGTGTTGGTATTGGTGCGGCCATGAACGGCTTACGCCCAATCATTGAGTTCATGACCTTTAATTTCTCGCTGGTAGCTATTGACCAGATCATTAATGGAGCAGCGAAAATGATGTCGATGTCGGGAGGGCAATATAATGTGCCGATAACTTTCCGCGGACCTACCGGGAATGCCGGTATGCTCAGTTCGCAACACTCCCAGAACTTTGAAAACTGGTATGCTAATACCCCCGGCCTCAAGGTGGTTGTTCCGTGCGATCCCCACGATGCCAAAGGACTGCTTAAGTCGGCAATCCGCGATGATGATCCGGTTATTTTCATGGAATCGGAGCTCATGTATGGCGATAAGGGCGAAGTTCCTGAAGACGAATACCTGTTGCCGTTAGGTAAAGCCCAGGTAAAGCGGGAAGGTACTGACGTAACCATTGTTTCATTTGGTAAAATGATGAAAGTAGCTTTTGAAGCGGCCGACGAACTGGCTAAAGATGACATTAAGGCTGAGGTTATTGACCTGCGATCTGTTCGCCCACTCGATTATGAAACGGTTGTGAATTCAGTAAAGAAAACCAATCGCCTGGTTATTGTGGAAGAAGCCTGGCCTTTATCGAGCATTGCAACAGATATTACCTACCACATTCAACGCTTCGCTTTCGATTACCTGGATGCGCCTATCAGAAGAATTAACAGCCTGGATGTACCATTACCGTATGCGCCTACACTGATTGAATATATTCTTCCTAACGCAAAGAAAACAATTCAGGCAGCTAAAGATGTGCTTTACATCAACGCCTGACCCTGTATTCAGCACAGGTGTGTATACACCTGTGTTTATTATTTTTTCAGCAGCCTGTAGTTTTTAGTTCCTCCCAGGATTTTTCCCCGTAACAATTTCTGCTCTATAAACATCAGGATCCGATACTTCAACGTTTCGTGTTTCATCCGCGGCCGCCATTCCGGAATGGGGCCATTTTCGTGCAACTGATCTGCCCAGTTGAACTGGTCGATCCACTCTTTCATTACCGTCGGGTGAGTTCCCTGAAACTTACTGGCCAGTTTTAGCGGACCATAATCGTAATCGGGTAACTGGTCGCCATAATGTTCCTTAACCCATTGTTCTCCTTTGTGGATGGTAGCCAGGGCTTTTGTTTTACTTTGCATGTATCGCGGAGGGCGTACCCAGCCATAATGATAAATCCACGCGTTTACCCGGGCCACGTTTAATTTATAGGTGCCCACTTCCTGGCGGTAATTAACATAATTGAAACCGGGAATGCGCCGAAAGCTTTGCGCTGATTTCCAGGAGTGAATATCGGCCCGGTTCCGGATTATCCTAATTTCCTCAGGGTACCAGTTATGGGTAAGATGGTGGTGCTCGTAGTCGCCCCAGAAGTGAATATAATGGAACAGGAGCCCTTCAACTTCCTGATCGGTTAACAATTCCTGGCAACGTTGCTTAATTACCGGCAGGTATTTTTCGTGTACCACTTCATCGGCCTGCAGGTAAAACAGCCAGTCGCCGGAACAGGCCGCTTTGGCAATATCTGTCTGATGAGCGTTTTCAGTTCCGTTCGGGTATTTTTCCAGGTCCCATCGGGTAGGAATAATTTTTACTTTATCAGAACCCAGCGACTTTATTTCGCGAAGGGTGTCATCGCCCGGATCACTTTCCCCAAGGGCAACAACAAACTCATCAACCAGGGGCAGAATAGAAGCGATAGACTGTTTAACAGGGTAATAGAGTTTGGTCGCATTCCTGACCATAGTGAAGCCGCTAATCTTCATAGGCTATTTAAATAAACAACACGTTTGGCTACGATGATAGGAGAATAATAGGAAACGACAAAGCACAAAAATAAACCCCCTTCACGCGAAGGGGGTTTATTGATTCATAGGATATTGTATGAGAGCTAATAAGAATTGGATCTTATTATAAGTAAATGTAAATAAAATAATATTTTTTTCTAAACCATTCACAAACTATTACGAAGTGAACGGGTGGATGTTAACAATATGTAATAATTTAATAATAATTTGAACTATTTTTTTAATATCAATTGGTTTGAACCTAAGATTCATTTTTATGAGTATATCGGGGTAGAACCAATTGTTTACTAAAAAGCACGAATTATGTCAGCAACACCATCTACTATGTTACCCCTGGGAACCCGGGCGCCTGAATTTAGCCTGCCCGATGCTGTGAGCGGTAAAAATGTTAAACTGGCTAACCTGAGCGTTGATAAAGGCCTGCTGGTAATGTTCATTTGCAACCATTGCCCCTACGTTCTACATATCCTCAATGAACTGGTCAGTGTATCCCGGGAATACCAGCAGCAGGGAATAACTTTCGTAGCCATTAGCTCAAATGATGCAGAAGCATACCCGGCCGACTCACCCGGGAAGATGAAAGAGCTGGCGGAAGAACGTAACTTTCCTTTTTCCTATTTATATGATGAAAGTCAGGATATTGCCCGGGCTTATCAGGCAGCCTGTACACCCGATTTCTTTCTTTTCAACGGTAACCGGGAGTTGGTTTACCGTGGGCAGTTCGATGCATCCAGGCCTAAGAACGATGCACCCGTAAACGGAAAAGACATGCGAAATGCCCTTGATGCGCTAATTGAGGGCAAAACAATTTCTACAGATCAAACACCCAGCATTGGGTGTAATATCAAATGGAAGAGCGCATAATCAGATAGAGCTTACATTTATTTTCCGGTATTATTACCGTAATATAACGCATCTCTACTGACTAACATCATTGTCAGTATGAAATAATATTGCAATTTTTACAGT
>CAZIWJ010000037.1:7557-20703 GCA_964542855.1 uncultured Roseivirgaceae bacterium | reverse complement strand
ACTTCACTGGATAGTGATGGCAAGAAGTTTGTCAACCCCCTTTCTGATACATTTTCTGATCTTCTTTACGAAACGACTATGGCCCGCATGGAAAAATCCGGGCGCTATACTCTCGATGAAATTTCAAGTTTTTATAAATTCCAGCTTGTTCCGGATAAGGCTTACTTATCCAGGATAAGGAATCAGCAAAAAAAGTTTGCCCGGATCTATCCGGTATACGACCAGGATGTAAAATTTGAGGTAAGAGGATACACTTTTCCGTTCACCCTTTATGCAGCTAAAGAGGTTCAGGAATTCGTGTATACTAATGGACTGGGCCTGTTTACTCATAAGGGCTTTGGTATGCTCGATCTTGCTGCTTCCAATCCGGGTAAAAATACAGTAAAATACGATTTTGAAGCTGTTGCCATGAATGCAATGAGCAACGGAAAAGGTTAAATATTTAGCAAGTAAACCTTATTACCTCCTGCCCTGTATACTACTCAGTGTGGTATATCCCAGCAAGCGATCAACATTATCTTCAATGGTCCTGGCATAAACCATTACCTCGTAACGATTTTCTGTTTCAACGTGCGAACCTTCGAGAGAAAAAGCAGGAATGGCATCGCTTTTCACGTAATACAAATAATTATAGAATCCTTGCTTAAGCAGGTAGTCTCCCCGGTATACCTGTTGAATACTATCGTAAGTTAAGTGAAAGCCAGGCTGATTATTGCCCGGAAAAAAATCACCAGTTACGTATACCTCGCCATTTAATTTTTCGGAAGCGATTGAAAAGAAGGTATTAATGTAATCTGCATCCAGTACACCTCCGGTTTCCCGATTGCCAATTATAAAATTTCCGTTCATATCATTAAAACTGGCATAAGCCTGGCGGTACCTGGAGCGATCGCGTAGCAGTTTAGCTGAAACGGGTGCGGTATCTGTATTAACCCGCTCCACGTTCTGGCCGGTTGCATTAGTGAAACGAAGATCAAAAAAGCGATACTCATTAAAAGCCGGGAAGTTATTACTCAGGTCCATGGCCCGGTATTCCAGTTCCTGTTTATCTTCCCGGATGAAAGAAGGCCGAAGTCCTTCAATTGCATTAAACCATTGTTGATTTTGCCTGAGAACAATCTTGATCTGGGCAGTAGGGTTAGAAATATTCAGCCCACCGTAATTTAACGTAAAATCAATTTGGTGATTTTGTCGTCGCTCACTGGCCCCGGTGGCAATAACCAGCTCGGCATCAATTGGAATTCGCCTCCGGGCCATCATGAAACGCTTGTTAAACAACACCTGTTCCCCTTTATTACTGGTGTATACTTCAAGTATATAGTTGCCGGTAACTTTAACCCTGGGGAGGGTAAATGTGTAATGGGTGTATGGAATTTTGGTATTAAACGAGAAATCGTATTGGTTCAGGGGGAATTCATTGTAATCGTAAAGGTACTCCAGGTCGTTGAGTACAGATTTCTTCCAGTTTGCGTTGCAGTGAATAATTCGTGCGTAAAGAGCCTGGTTAGCATCAATTGCATTACCTTTTAAGTCGGTTCCCAGCAAGTCGAAACTAACCTGCAGGCGTTCCTGACCCAGTATGGCTATGTCATCGAAAGGCTTTCCCGGCATTCCGATAACAATACTTTTCACGTTGGGAACGTAAACCTTATTCTCAAAAGCTTCAGGTGCAGAAGAAGAACTGCTGGTAACGACTGCCGAACAGGTTGTTAATAGAAAGGTAGCAAGAACGATAAAAATAGTTAATAATGGCCTTACCATGAAATAAGGGAGTGAGGTGTTGATAAAGAAGGATGTAAACACTTTTGTAGAACAATGAAGAAAGGCGGCAGGGGGTTAACAAAAGGGCTACGTTGAGTAGCCCCCTGGTTGCAGTAACTTTTAAAAATCTTCTGATTTTATTTTGCGGCGGTAAGGGCAGCCTGGTAATCAGGTTCTTCACCTATTTCCTTAACCATTTCAGTGTGTTTAACTATGCCGTTTTCGTCAATAACTACTACAGCCCGGGCATCAAGTCCGGCAAAAGGACCATCGGTTAAAGTTACGCCATAATCTTTACCAAATTCAGGATTACGGAAACCGGAAAGGGTTTCCACCTTACCGATTCCTTCAGCTCCGCAAAACCGGGCCTGGGCAAAAGGTAAATCCTGGGAAATGCAAAGAATCGCGGTATCATTTAGTGAACCGGCTTCTTCGTTAAACTTGCGTACAGATGCCGCGCATACATCTGTATCAACACTCGGAAAAATATTCAGGATTACTTTCTTTCCCGCATAATCAGCAAGGGAGGTGTTACTCAGGTCCTGCTTGGCTAATGTAAAATCAGGGGCCTTGCTGCCGGTTTCCGGCAGATTGCCATTGGTGTTTACGGGGTTTCCCCCAAGGGTAACTTGTGCCATAGGTATAAAAATATTTAGATGATTAACTTATAAGTACTCTGCCAGTGTTTCCCATTTACGGGTAGCCTGGCTTAACTTTTCTTCAAGCGTGTTGAGTTTTTTGGTATGCTCTTCCAGTTGATGATGGTCGCTAAGAATTTCTTGCTTGGTGAGTTCCTGCTCAACTCCCTCTTTTTCAGCTTCCAGTTTTTCTATTTTTTCTTCGAGTGCAGCCAACTCCTTTTCTTTTTGCTTACGTTCTTTGTCATTAACCGGGCGGGGTGAACCCCCCGTTTTTTTCTTACCTTTCTCATCAGGTTGCACCCGTGGATCGGCCTTACCTGCTGCCCGATCGGCTTCCCTGCGCTTCATGAAGTCGACGTACTCGGCGTAAGTACCCGGATACTCCTTGAGCTGCTGGTCTTCAATGTACCAAATTTTATTAGCCGTTTCTTTAATGAAATGGCGGTCGTGCGATACAATAACGTAAGAACCTTTAAACTGCTGGAGCGCCTGCACCAGGATATTTACCGATTGAAAATCGAGGTGGTTTGTGGGCTCATCGAGTAACAGGAAGTTAGCTTCTGAAATCAGGGTTTTTGCCAGAGCAACCCGCGATTTTTCTCCCCCCGATAATACTTTTATCTTTTTAAATACTTCCTCGTCCCGAAACAGGAAGGCACCCAGTATGGAACGAAGCTCCTGCTCGGTTTTTCCGCTCCCGGCCTGCTTGAGCTCTTCCAGGATTTCGTTTTCTACGTTTAACGATTCCAGTTGGTGCTGGGCGTAAAAAGCCAGGTTCATGTTGTAGCCTTCTACCCGGTTTCCTTCGTGGTGCTCAGTTCCTGCTATGATGCGGAGCATGGTAGACTTGCCTTTCCCATTAGCACCAATCAAGGCAATTTTATCCCCCCGCTCCACCGATAAGCTGGAATCGTCAATAATCTGTAAATCTCCGTACGACTTACTGATGTGGTTCAGGGCAACCGGAAAACGACCGGACCGCTGCTTGAAATCGAACTGAAAGTTAACGGTTGCATTATCATCAACTACTTCCTCAACGACGTCCATTTTCTCCAGGGCTTTAACCCGCGACTGCACCTGGCTGGCTTTAGTAGCCTTTGATCGAAAGCGCTCTATAAAGCGTTCGGTTTGCTTAATTTTCTGCTGCTGGTTTTCGTAAGCATTCTGCTGAATTTCCTTTCTCAGTTCTTTTTCCTTGAGGTAGAACGAGTAATTGCCCGGGTACACATTCATTTGCTGGTGAGCTACTTCTACCGTTATAGAAGTGGTATTGTCCAGGAACTGGCGATCGTGCGATACAATAATCACCGCGCCTTCGTAGTTGCGAATGTAGTTTTCTATCCACTGGATGGAAGGCAGGTCGAGGTGGTTTGTAGGCTCATCGAGCATGAGTAGAGAGGGCTTTTCCAGCAGTAGTTTGGCTAGCATGACCCGCATGCGCCACCCACCGGAAAATTCTTTCAGCGGACGTTGCAGATCGGCTGTTTTGAAACCAATTCCTTCCAGGATCTCCTCGGCCTTCGATTGCAGGGAATAGCCCTCTCTTGCTTCGTACTGTTCCTGCAGCTTCGCCAGCCGGTCAACCAGTTCATCCTGGTAGTTGGTTTCCATCTGCTTCAGTACCTCATCAATTTCTTTACCCAGCGCAATGGTTTCGGAAAAAGCCTCCATCGCTACCGAAAGAATGCTGTCTGTAGTTAAATACGACAACAAGTCCTGGTTCAGAAAACCAATTGAGCAGTCGTTACTTTTCTGAATTTCCCCGCTACTCGGCTGATAATCGCCGTTAATGATGCGAAGCAACGTAGACTTGCCTACACCGTTCAACCCGATTAAGCCGATTTTATCTCTTGGCTTAATGTGAAGGTTGGCATTATCGTACAAAGGGCGGTCGCCCAGGAAATAAGAAAGATTATTTATGGTTAGCATAATGCAAAACTAATAGCTCTGTAGGTAAAACGCACAAAACCGGGTAAGTTTCCCGATCGTGTAATATTGACCGGTAAAAATTACCCGCCAGCAGGTAACATATTCACCAGGCATAACGGGTAAATAACCATATAAACCGCCAGGTGTTCAACTCGTTACCAGCCACTTAAAGCCCCTCTGCCACCGGAAAAGCAGCCACCACCTCGCCAGTCAGCTCCTAAAAAATTTCCCGGACAAAAATTGCCTTGGCTCGTAGGAATGAATACAGCAGCCTGTCGCCGGTTACGCTATTTTTTTCCCGATCGTGTAAGGTTTACGTTCCTGGTAACCACAGTGTTTAACACAGGTAAATAACTTCCCTTTTTCACTGCTGCCAGAGGCCAGCAGGATAACCTTACTCCCGATTTGTACTTACCCCTAACACAAGGTGCAGCCCGAGAATACCGAGCGTTCAGGGAGCATTACGGTGTAGTCGATCAGCCTCTTAACCTACAATACGTTGTAATCTGCCACTATGCCAGGGCCTTACTATCGCTCATAAGTTGTTTACTGTTCTTATGGCAAAAATCCCCGATCCCAGCGGCTCAAGTTCAACCGGAATCCCGTAATCGCCTTCACTGATTACTACCTCCCTACCCTGGAATGTAGCCTGCTGGGAGCCTGAATAGACATCTTTCATAACATAAACACCTTCTTCGGGCAGGCGCATGGCCTGCATGGCGGTACGGGGAATTTTTAAATTTACCGAAAGGGTGTCGGATGAACTAAAATTAGTAATTACCAGGAAGTGCTGGTTACTGGTAAAGCGTAAAAATGCGTAAGCCTGTTCGCCGTATCCAGTGGTATTGCGCCGGTTGTGCGGATGCAGGTCATAAAATAATCCGGAACCAAAAGCCGGCTCTTTACTCAATTTCAGCAGCTTTACGTAAGCCTGGTGCAAAAATTTTTGTTCGTCGTTTAGTTGCCCGCCATCGAATGCCCCGTTGTTCATCCATTTCTGATGCTCTGGCACGTGCCAGTAATCGAAAATTGTGGTTCTGCCATCGTCACTGCTGAAGCCCGATTTTCCTTTAGCCGGCTCACCGACTTCCTGACCAAAATAAACCATCACCGGGCCGCTGTGCCACAAGGCGCTAACAACCATGGCGGGCAGTGCTTTCACCGGATCGCCGGCAAAGTAGGGAGAGGCAATCCGCTGCTCGTCGTGATTTTCCAGGAAGCGTAACATGTGTTGGTTTATGCCGCGCAGATGCATCCAGATGCCCGGTAAATGATCAGTGCTGCCGTGCCCCTGGATAATTGCTTTCAGCGCGTCGTACAACTGTACCTTATCGTACAAAAAATCGAATCCACCTTCGTGGATGTAGGAACGGTAAGCTTCCGGATTGTAAATTTCGGCAATAAATACCAGATCGGGGTATTGTTTTTTGAGGCGGGGAATAACCCAACTCCAAAATGCTACCGGAACCATTTCGGCCATGTCGCAGCGAAAGCCATCAACCTCTTTCCCGGCCCAGTACAACAGGATATGCTCCATTTTATGCCAGGTGTCAGGAACCGGATTGAAGAAGGTTTGCCGGTTATTTTGGTAATCGACCCCGTAATTCAGTTTCACGGTCTCGAACCAGTCGTCTACGGTAGGTCGGGCCGTAAACTGGTCGTTGCCGGTAGCCCTGGCCGGGTACTCATTAAATTTGCCGTCTTTGTTGGGGAACGAATAATTTCCCAGCGACTGGTAATTGCCGGGTACCTCAAAGGGTTCTCCCGGAATGTAATAAAAGTTATTAGAGGGGCTGAATGCCCGGGTTGTATCGTCTGTTTCACCAAAGTCGGCTACTCCTTGCGGTTTGGCGTCCGATGCGTACCCCCGGGCCAGGTGGTTAGGCACAAAATCCATGATTACTTTAAGCCCATTATTGTGGGTTCGCTGAATGAGGGCAGTGTATTCCTTTAATCGTTCCGATACATTACTGGCCAGGTCGGGGGCTACGTCGTAATAATCTTTTATGGCATAAGGTGAGCCGGCCCGGCCTTTCACCACGTCGGCGTCATCGAGAGGAATACCGTAATCGGCATAATCGGTTAGTACAGCGTGTTCAATTACCCCGGTATACCACACGTGGGTGTAACCCATACCGGCAATGGCCTGCAGGGCAGTATCGCTAATATCGTTAAACTTTCCCACGCCATTTTCTTCCACTGTTCCCCAGGGTGTGCCTTCATTCACCTTGTTACCAAACAGGCGCACCATGATTTGATAGAGCACTATTTTTTGGGTATTGTCCTGCTCTAGTAAGAGGTTCTCATCCTCGCTGGCAATATTATCAAGCGGTCGGTTCATGGTATCGGAATGAAGTGGGTTGCAGGAAACGAACAGGAAAAGAAAAGTATTCCACAAAGGAATGTTCACGTTTTAGGTTAAATTAGTAAATTTAAACAAAGATTTGTGCTTTTAGCCCGTTTAAAAAGGTGATACTGAAAAACAGTTTAATGTACATAAAGTGATTATGAGGGGAAGCCAGACTACCATAAAAGATATTGCCAAGAAGTTGAAAATTTCTCCTTCAACAGTATCACGTGCGCTAAAAAACCATCCGGAAATCGGTCCTGAAACCAAGGCAGCAGTGGCAGCGCTGGCTAAACAGCTCGATTACCAGCCGAATGCCATTGCCAGTAGCCTGCGACGGCAAAAGACGAATATTATCGGGGTCATCATCCCTGAACTGGCCCATCATTTTTTTTCCACGGTAATTAGCGGAATTGAAGAAGTAAGCCACGAAGCCGGGTACCAGGTTATGATCTGCCAGTCGGGCGAGTCCTTTGAACGGGAACTGAACAACGTGCAAACGCTCCTGTCGAGCCGGGTCGATGGCATTCTGCTTTCGCTGTCTGAAGAAACCAAAGCCTTCGATCACCTGAATCATTTATTAAGGAAACAAGTATCCCTGGTTCTTTTCGACCGGATCAGCTATTCTATAAATGTAAACACCGTTGCTGTTAACGACCGCGAGGCGGCTTACAAAGGCGTGAAGCACCTCTTGCAAAGTGGTTACCGGAACATAGCTCACCTGGGAGGGTTACCCGGTATTTCCATTGCCGATGATCGTTACCGGGGATACCGCGACGCCCTGGTTGAATTCGGTATTGAACCCGATGAAGAATTGCACATTTCCTCCTCCCTTACCCAGCAGGGGGGAGTGGCCAGTTGCCGCGAACTCCTCAACAAAGCCAAACGCGGAATTATTGAATGCCCCGATGCTATCTTTGCGGTCACCGATCCGGTTGCCCTGGGAGCAATGACCGTTATTAAGGAGTTTGGCTTTTCCATCCCCCAGGATGTGGCCATGGTAGGCTTTAGCAACGATCCTTTTTCTCCTTACATCGACCCACCACTTACTACTATTGCCCAGCCAGGCAGGCGAATGGGTATTCGTGCGGCGGAAATGCTTATTGAGCAGATTAACTCCCCGCACGTCAGTGTACGACACGAAATACTGCCCACCGAATTAATTATCCGCTCTTCTTCTTTGCCCAAAGCACCCGACCGACAGGTTTTTTCAGTGGAGTAAAGCCTGCTGGTTTATTTTAAAGCCCTTCCCCTGGGGTAACAACCGGGATTTTTCCATTATTGCAAACCAGTTTTGTTTACTGCTAACTCATTGAAGCACCATGTTTGCACCCATTCCTCAATCAATTGGAAACCTTTCTTCCTACCATAAAATTTCCGGTGGCATCCGGGGAAAAGCCAGCGATATTCTATTTAGGGTACTGGTTTACACTCCACAAACCATTCGGGTTACCTTTACCAAAAACGCTGACTTTACTGACTTTAGTTACGCGGTGATCAGCCAGCCCGGGGAAGCATCTTTCCAGTTGGATGAAACCGGAGAACAACTGGCTATTTCCACCAACCAGCTTACCCTGCGCGTTCAGAAAAACCCGCTTCGCTTTTGTTTTGAAACCCCGGAAGGGGAAGTGCTGAACGACGACGATCCCATGGGAACGCAGTGGGCCGGAAACGAGGTGAGCGTATACAAATCGTTACAGGAAGGTGAACGTTTCATCGGTTTGGGAGAAAAAGGGGGAAATCTGGACCGCTTTGGAAGCGGCTATACCCACTACAATACTGATGCTTTCGGGTACAATGATGAAACGGACCCGTTGTACGTTACCATTCCTTTTTATATCGGGGTTCACCACGGGCTGAGCTACGGCATTTTTATGGACAATTCCTGTAAAAGCCACTTCAATTTCGGGGCCTCTAATAATCGCTTTGCTTCGTTTTCAATCGAAGCCGGCGACATGGATTATTATTTCATGGCTGGTTCGGTGTCCGATATTGTGGGAGAATATACGGCCCTGACCGGACGCATTACCCTGCCGCCTAAATGGAGCATTGGCTACCAGCAGTGCCGTTACAGTTACTATCCCGATACCGACGTGCTCACCCTTGCCCGGCAGTTCCGGGAGAAGAATATCCCGGCCGATGCCATTGTGCTGGATATTCACTACATGGATGAGTATAAGATTTTTACCTGGAATAAACACCGCTTTCCCAAACCCGATGAAATGCTAACTGCACTGAAGGAAATGGGCTTTCATACCATCGTGATCGTTGATCCCGGAATTAAGGTGGAGGAAGGGTATGCCTGGTACGAGGAAGGAAAGCAGGAAGGGGTTTTCGTGAAATATCCCGATGATACCGATTACACTGGCCAGGTGTGGCCCGGCTGGTGCCATTTTCCGGATTTTACCAATCCCGAAGGTCGTAAATGGTGGGGCGATTCGTTTAAAGGATACGTAGAGAATGGCGTTGAAGGCTTCTGGAACGATATGAACGAAATTGCCACCTGGGGGCAACGCTTGCCCGAAAACCTGGTTTTTGATTTCGAAGGAAATAAAACTACAACCAAACAGGCCCGCAATGTGTACGGAATGCAAATGGCCCGCAGTACATACGAGGGTACCCGGAGCCTGATGAACGGCAAACGGCCTTTTATTCTTACCCGGGCTGCATACGCCGGCGCACAACGGTATACCGCCATCTGGACCGGCGATAATACAGCTACCAACGAGCACATGCTGCTGGGGGTGCGGCTGCTGAATAGCCTTGGCCTTTCCGGGGTCCCTTTTGTGGGTTATGACGTAGGCGGTTTTGTTGGTGATGCCGATGTACGCCTGTACACCCGGTGGATTACCATCGGGGCATTTTCCCCCTTTTTTAGGG
This sequence comes from uncultured Roseivirgaceae bacterium, assembly GCA_964542855.1. Taxonomy (GTDB): domain Bacteria; phylum Bacteroidota; class Bacteroidia; order Cytophagales; family Cyclobacteriaceae; genus CAZIWJ01. The sequence goes on along the minus strand of CAZIWJ010000037.1, from coordinate 11,145 downwards.
GGCATTCTAATGTGAATACCCGCAGTTCGGAACCATGGTCGTACGGGGAAGAAGCCGAAGAAATTGCCGCCAACTACATCCGGTTGCGCTACCGCCTTATGCCCTACCTGTACTCGCTGTTCTTCCAGGCTATGCAAACAGGGATGCCCGTGCAGCGAACACTGGCCCTGGAGTATACGCACGACGATACAATTTATAATGAACGGTACCAGAACCAGTACCTGTTTGGCCCTTTTATGCTGGTAGCCCCGTCTGAAAGCACCCGGGAACTCACAAAGGTTTACCTGCCGAAAGGAGAATGGTACTACTTTTTCAACGGGGAAGCATTCAGGGGAAAGCATGAAATTATTGCTGAATCGCCGGTAAAAAGGCTGCCGGTTTACGTAAAAGGAGGAGCAATTATTCCCATGCAGCAACCCCTGGCCCACACTGGTGAAGCTCCCGAAGGACCGCTGGAAGTGCACGTTTACCAGGGGGAGGAGGCCACCGATTTTACGTATTACGAAGACGACGGCACCACTTACGAGTACGAAAAAGGCAATTATTATCAGCGGAATATTGCTTACCTGCCCCGGGAAAGGGAAGTCTGTTTCTCTGAAAAGACGGGCAATATGGCTTCGGCGTTCAGCGAAATAAAACTGGTATTACACGGGTTTAACGGCATGAACCGGATCGATGCCAATAGACAGATCGTGCAAATAAAAGAAGAAGAAATTACTTTCCTTACTCCCATATCGGCCTTCGATCCGCAGGGAGCAGCCGAGGTTATTTCCGGTGAAGTAGTTTCTACTGTTGTCCTGGCCAACCAGGATGAAGCCATTACTGTAAAATGGTAGCCTATGCTTTGTTTACTCTTCCTCTTCTTCCAGCGGGAATACCAGGATGGGTACTCGTGTCTTGCGCATCAGCTGCAAGGACGTGCTGCCAAAAAAGGCGCGGTAAAGCAAATTATGGTCATGGTGGCCAATAATAATCAGATCTATTTTCAGCTTTTCCGCTTCCTCCACGATGGTATCGACTGTAGCGCCCGGAATCAATAGCCCGTCGGCAGCATATCCTTTTTCCTGCAACTGGTCGGTATATTGCTGAATGAGGCGATGCTCCTGCCGAAGTTCACTGGCCCGGGCATCGCGAATGTACTGGGGGCCAACTTCGTGGCCCACAAAATCGGGATTGGGAGCAGCTACGTGTAGTAACCATATCTTAGCCTCTTCCCTACTAGCCAGTTCGAGGGTTTGGTTAATCAGGAAATTGGTCTGTTCCTCGTTGAAATCGATGTTGATCAGAAAATTACGCATGGTTCATGCTAAAGGATTTCTTTGTACGATTCGTCTTCGCAAGGTACAATTAAAACCGGAACCCTTGTGTTGTGCATTAAACTGGTGGAAGTGCTGCCGAATAACCCCCGGAAGAAGAGGTTATGTTCCTCGTGGCCCACAACAATCAGGTCGGTGTTTAACTTTTCTGATTCCTTCATAATAGAATCCACAATAGCCCCAACGTGAATAAGCCCGTCGGCCTGATACCCTTGTTTCGTGATACGGTCTACGTGCTCCTGTATCACTTTATGTTCCTTCTTCAGTTCGTTTGCACGAGCATCTCTAACGTACTGAGGGCCGGGTCCGTACCCCACAAATTCGGGCTCGGGTTCTGCTACGTGTAACACCCAAATTTTAGAAGACTCCTTACTGGCCATTTCCAGCGCCTGGTCGATGATTACATCGGCGAACTCGTTCAAATTAATGCTTACTAAAATATTTTTCATGGCTTTCAGTGTTTAAATAAAGCATACGGTTCATTTAATACAAGATACCCATAAGCACTTAAACTTATTCTAACGTAAAACTTTTCTTGAAGTGATTGTAATCAGCTTCCACTATTTCAAACAAAAAAAGGCCCCTAATTGAGGGCCTTTGGTGTTACCTGCTAATACTTTAAAGGATTAACGCATACACTAAACTGTTGCCCGATCAGTAACATACGGTGCGTTGATCGTCTTATCTCGTTGGGTAACATTAGCCAGGACAACGTGCTTGCTCATTTTTGCTACTGCTTTTTTCAACGGCGAATAAATTAACAAAGCCCGTGTATTGTAATGTAAGAACTGAAGAAACGATTCATGGCTCATAAAATTTAATCTTGCTTTGAACAGCCATAAAGGAGCTATCCGGTTAAATAGTAATAAATTGCGAAGAGTAATTAGTAATACGTGCGGCCAATCTTCTTTCAACTCAGGATGAAGAACCGGTTTAATTTTATTTTTCTCCTCATCAGTTATATTACTTAGTTCTAATCTGCCCAGTAAAGCTGCGCTGAAAACCTGCTGGCAAAAATATACCGATTGGAGTGTGACTAAATTTTTAGAAAAAATGGGCTTTGCTTCTTTTTTAGATAAGGCATTGGCAGTACAGTTGACAAAAAGGGTAGATTCCGGGAATGAAATGTTACCTTTCTCCAGTTGAACTTCGGTAGTAGTTATTCTTTGTACCCTGCCTTTTCTGATGACATTCTGCACAGTTTTCAGCTTTTCCAATTCTGAAGTACTTACCGTGGCACAACGCCACTTTGTAGGTAATACATTTTTATCTAGTCGTAGAATCCCTCCCCTTTTTTCCATTTCCAGGAAAACTTCATCGGCTTCTGTAGCCCGCGACATTAGTTCGGCATGCGTAACAATTTCTTTGGTTACCTTACCAATCTGAATATGGCTGCGATTGAATATCCAGGCATCATTGGGTACAATCCATTGAATATTGTTGGGTGCTACGCCCTGACCTAACAAAAATAACACGGCGTCTATCCCGGTCTTTCCACCACCAACTACACAAAAATTTTCCCACTTTGCATGTTGATGAACCAAATCATTGATGGGAAGTACGGTAGCTGCAGCATCTACTTCAAATTTTGGTGCATGCGTAGCTGGAATTTGTACGTTCATGTACCTTGCGTCCACTACTTTTTTGCGAACTTCGTATTGTATAAAACGGTCGGGTTCACCCACCTTACATACTTTTTGGTTACCCAGGTACTGGTGTTCGCCGAGGAATTCTACGCGCTTGCTCGATTCAAATTTCTGGCGGATGGTATCGTAATACTCTAAAATTTCTTCTTTTGAAGATAAATCTGTTCCCCCCTTTCCTAAAGGAAGGGAATTAACACCGTAAAAGGCAGCAGGTTGATGCAAGCGAACAAAATCATAATCGTCGTTCCAATGACCTCCAAAGGTTGGGCGCTTATCTACGATGGTTAAAGTAAGGTTAGGGTCGTTGGTGAACAATTCGTCGGCAAAAGCAATACCCATTGCTCCTGCGCCTACAATTAAGTAGTCAGTTTTTTGTGTCGACATGGTTTTTTATAGCTTTAAAGCAGTAGAAACATACGAATACGCTAACCCGCTGTAAAAAATTTTGTTCAAATTTTCATAATATATTTATTTGTAAGGTTTAAAAGCAAATAAGAATATTTCAATAAATGATAGGGTGCCGCATGATACTTCAACCGGATAATAATCTTATCACCTAATAAATGAACCAAAAATGAAAGAGGGGAGCATAGTTACTACATTGAGCTATTCCAGATTTTAACCCA
>CAZIWJ010000037.1:0-7457 GCA_964542855.1 uncultured Roseivirgaceae bacterium | reverse complement strand
TCGCCCAGGGGCAGGATAGCGTAAACTATACTTTTTCTTCCACCCAGCCTGAAATTAACCGGGGTAAACTGCGGGCGGCTATTATTACCCAGTCGGCCCTGTACCTGGGCAGCATGGCCTACCTTCAGTTCGTGTGGTATAAAGATAGCAAACGGGTGCCCTTTACTTTTTACAACGACAGTAAAGGGTACTTGCAAATCGATAAGTTCGGCCATGCTTACGGGGCTTACCTGGAGAGTTATCTTAGTTACAAGTGGCTGCGAAGTGCAGGAGTAAATAAGAAAAAAGCACTGTTATTCGGGGGGTCGGCCGGATTCTTTCTGCAGTTACCGATTGAAATATTCGACGGGATGTACGAAAACTGGGGCTTTTCCTGGAGCGATGTAGCTGCCAATGCCGCCGGTTCGGCCCTGGTGGTAGGGCAGGAAATGTTGTTTAACCGGCAATTGCTCCAGTTTAAATTTAGCTTTTACCGATCCGTATACGCCGGGCAGTCGAACGGGTACCTGGGCAATAATGCCCTGGAAAGTTTATTCCTCGACTATAACGGGCATACTTACTGGCTGAGTATGAATGTAAATGAAGTGGTGTTTAAAGATTGCCTTCCCGGCTGGATTAACCTGGCGGTGGGGTACAGCGCCAACGGCATGTACGGTGAATTTAGCAACCGTACTTCCTACCAGGGGGTAGGCCTGCCGCAGGTAGAAAGGTACCGACAGTTTCTGCTTTCCCCCGATATCGACTGGACCAAAATCCCTGTTCAGTCTAAATTCCTGAAAGGCGTTTTCCAGGCCCTGAATTTTATTAAATTACCAGCCCCTGCCCTTGAAATTAACAGCAAGGGGAAATTGAAACTATACGGGTTGTATTTTTAAAATAAATGGGGATCTATTTATTTTAAATTACTTTCATTACTGAATTGAACTACTGGTTACGGTATGCCCCACGGAACACACAATGCGGTCGATGATCCGCGGAATGAAGAGGTACTGATTTATATCAATGGGGAGTTATACCCCCGGAACGAAGCTAAAATATCGGTATTCGACAGCGGCTATTTAGTAGGCGACGGGGTTTGGGAAGGCTTCCGGCTGAAGAAGGGAAACCTGGCTTTCATTAATCAGCACCTCGACCGGCTGTGGCAATCGGCCAAAGCGGTACACATGAAACTGCCCTTCACCCGGGAAGAAATTATCGACGTCATTTGGAAAACACTCCGGGCCAATAACATGACCGATCATGTGCACGTGCGGCTCATGGTAACCCGGGGCATCAAGAAAACCCCTTCTCAGGATCCCCGCCTAACCATTTCGAAGCCGAACGTGGTAGTTATAGCCGAACACAAGCAGGCCGATGAGGAAACCAGGAAAAAGGGAATCCGGCTGTTCACCAGCACTGTTCGTCGGGGATCGCCCGATTACCTCGATCCGCGTTTAAACTGCCACAGCAAGCTACACGAAGTACAGGCCCTAATCCAGGCGTTAGAAGCCGGGGCCGATGAAGCCCTGATGCTCGATATCCACGGCTTCGTGGCTACCTGCAATGCAACCAATTTTTTCATGATAAAAGATAATGAAGTCTGGACCTCCTCCGGGCAGTATTGCATGAACGGCATCACCCGGGGCAACGTAATCAGGCTTTGTAAAAACCAGGGTATTCCGGTTTACGAGAAGAATTTTTCCCTGTTTGATGTGTACAGTGCCGATGAAGCTTTTGTAACGGGTTCCTTCGGGGGGCTTACACCGGTAAATAACATCGACGGACGTGAAATTCCTGTCCCTATCCAGGGGTTAACCTCGCAGCTGAGCTGGTATTACGAAGTCATGGCAGGAAGTGTATTGTAATTCATTAAGTGTAAATTCAATATGTTAGCCAGAACACCTAAATATACTCCCAAACGAATTTGTCTCTGGTCGGGGCCGCGAAACATATCCACTGCCATGATGTATTCTTTCGCCCAGCGGGAAGATACCCAGGTGGTTGATGAGCCCCTCTACGGCTATTTTTTGAAGCATTCCGACGCCGATAAGTACCACCCGGGGGCGGAACAAACCCTCCGGGAAATGGAAACTAACGGGCCTGCGGCAGTGGAACAAATGCTCAGCATCGATACATCGCCCATTGTATTTTTCAAGAACATGACGCACCACCTGCTCGACCTGGATACGGGGTTTCTACGAAAAATGTATAATGTTATTCTTACCCGCAACCCGGTAGAAATGCTGCCTTCCATCGCCAGGGTTATTCCAACGCCAACCATGAAAGATGTGGGGTACAGGCGCCACGTTGAACTGCTGCAGGAAATAAAAGATATGGGGCTGCCAGTAGCGGTGCTGGATGCTAAAAAGGTGCGGTTAAACCCTGAGCAACAGCTATCTGCCCTGTGCAAAGTGCTGGGTATTCCCTTCGATAAAAATATGCTGGTATGGAAACCGGGCGCACGCCCGGAAGATGGCTCCTGGGCGAAATACTGGTACACCAACGTACATAAATCTTCGGGCTTCCAGGCCTATAAACCTCGTACCGAACCGTTCCCCGAACACCTTAAACCCCTGCTGGCCGAATGCATGCCTTACTACGAGGAGCTGAGCAAAGTAGCACTGTAAAAGTAAGGCTGGTCTGCAACCGGGCAGGCAGATACCAGCTTCGTTCGCTATCGCACCAGCTACCGAAAAAATGTTTTCCCGGTTCTGCACACTCGTAAAAAACCTGTTATTACGTGCTATCGCTCGAGCTATTTTGGTTTAACTCCACAATACCTTGTGTTGTAAAGGTTACATAAGCACTTCAAGCGTGCGAGCATTTTTACAGTGAGGCTTGGCAGCGTTCAAGCGAACACTATCCCACAAAATGTGTAATTTGAAAATACCAGCCATCCGGTTACTCCGTTCACCCGGTTGTATTAACTAGTACAGCTGTACGGCATCGTCGTAATCAATTTCAAAGCTGAGGCCATCGAGGCACTGGTTGTACTTGTCTACCAGTTCGCTCTGGTCGCGGCCGCCCAGGTAAATATTGGCCAGCTCAAAACTGTAACTGTCCTGGTTCTGCAATTCTTTCAGGTGAATACCATCTTTCACGTTCAGTTTAATTTCCAGTCCGGGAATAAACTTCTTCAGGATATTAATTTCACTTTGGGTAGGTGCCTTCACTATTTTACCACTTTCGAAGGTACGCAGCATAAAGTTGGCTGCCTTGTTGAAAGTACCTTTTGTTTGCAGGGTTTTGGGCTTTTCACCCAGGGCCAGGGCCAGCATAATAGCATGGTGCGAAGTGCCGTGTACTTTCTCGAACAAGTCGGAATGCGACTGGGAAATGCGCGGGTTCACTTCCAGCATGTATACCTCATCGGCCGTCTGGTTGTAGAAAAACTCCATGTTAAACGGCGCATTGTCGTAACCGAATTGATGAATAACCCGACGGGCTACATCGGCCATACGGAACTGTACTTCCTGGGGCAGGCTGGAAGGGTATTCGTAACGACTGAAAGAAGAGCGGTCTTCTTCCCGGACCGAATCTACGATGCCGTAAACCACTACCCGCCCCTGGTGAGCATACCCTTCTAAAGTACACATGTGTCCGGTAAGTAAACTTTCTGCAATACAGGTTTCTTTCATTTCGCTGAACTCCTGCGGAACATCGAATTTCCGCATAATTTTATTGAACGGCTCGGAAATGAAATCAATGTGCTGCTGAATTTCCCTGGTACTTTCGTAAAACTGGTGTTCGCCGTTAATTTTAAAGGCCAGGAACGAACGGAACGATTTAATAGGCTTAATCCAGTAGGGAGCTATCATTTCAATTTTATGAAAGGCTTCGTCATCGAAGGGATCGAAAGCGCGGTAAACCGGAATGTGTTCGGGTATCACCTTACCCTGCTCCAGCCGGCTCCAGAATTTGTTTTCGCACTTCAGTACGCTTTCCAGCGTAGGGCCGGGAATATTGTACTTCTCCGCAATAATCGGGACCAGGGTGGTGCCCGGAAAATCGAAGTAACTCACAATAGCATCGATATGTCCGTTGGCATCGATGCGTTCGAAACAGAGATCCATCAACTGTTCTACGTCCAGTTGTTCCACCTGGCGCATTTCAGAAATATGCAGGGCCGGCAGGAAATCACACTGACTGGCAATAGGCAGGTTCTCTAGTTTAGTTTTGTTAAAGTCGTCGAGGCCGATGACAAACACTTGTTTTTTCTTCATTACAAAAAATCTCGTTTAATTTTCTCGTTCCATGATTTACTGAACACCCGCGCATCGTCCTGGTAAGCATCCAGGCTGGCACTGATGATAAAGTGGGTTTTGGTAGAAGTTAGCACCGTGCGGGTAATGGTATAGGCTGTCCAGTCGTCGCGCTTAAAACTTCTAAAACTTTGTACCTCACCCCGCAGGGTATCATACTTATAGCTTTGGTACGAATACTTTTCTTTAACGTCTTTTTGTATAATCCAGTTAATGCCATCTAGTTTATACTGGGCGTCATTGTTAATTACATTCAGCGATACTTCGTTAGAAGCCAGGTTATGTTCAACCTTCCACTCTCGTTTGGCCGGGCTAATGAGGGTGGTTTTAAAGTTCGTATCGTAATAATCGGGGTTACCCAGGTTACGCAGGTTTTTATCTTCTTCGCGCGGAGCGCGGATGGGCAGCATCAGGTTGCTCTCTTCCGGGAAAATGGTAAGGCGGGCGGGTTCCGGTGCCGGCCATACCAGCGGCCAGTAAGAAGTAGAAAGCGAAAGCCGGATCTGGTGCCCTTTCCTGAATTTTTGGGCCATGTAGTTGAGTTTCAGAAAAACCTTGTAGGTTTCGCCTGGCTCCAGGTATTCGGGGTGTTCATGGCTATCGCGATGGGTGAGGTTAAGTACCCCGTAGGTAACCCGGGTTGCCCGTCCGTTCGGGGCCACATCCGATATTCGCGCGGCAATCATAGCCTGGGGTTTATCGCTGCTCAGCGAAAGCGTAAGTTCGGGTGCACCGAACAACTCTACGTCTTCCTCCAACGGTGGGGTTTCAAATACCAACGCCCCACCGTCTTCCTCGCGCTGGTCGTAGGGCAGGTCGGTGGAGGCGGCGTAGGAATACCACTTTCCGGCAAACAGCCCAACGCTGAGCGGACTCTGAATTTTCAACGGATATTCGGCTCGGGGCTGGCTGTTGTAGAAGTCGATGCCCCCGTTGTTCAATTTACAATCTTTAAGCTGAGTATGCTTGCTGGGATATTCATTTTCAATGACCCACCGGCCCGGCCGTTCCGGTACGGTTGGGTTGGCGGTATCCTGCATCCAGATGCGCAGTACCGGCTCCCGGTCTATACCATTATCCTTTCCTTTCAGCCAGCGGTCCCACCAGCGCACACATTCGCCCAGGAAGTCGATGGTTGGGCCAGGCCCGCCCAGGTGCGGGTACATATGGCCCCAGGAACCAACCAGCCCTTTTTTGGGAGATTTTAGGTGTTTGATTAAGCGGAAAACAGTATTGGTGTACCCGTCGGCCCAGCCACCAAAAGCATAAACGGGTATTTTAATGGCGTCGTAGTTATAGCAAACCGAACCGTGCTTCCAGTAGTTGTCGAGCCGCTGGTGCTGCAACCATTTTTCAAGCCAGAGGCCACTGCCTTCCAGGCGTTCCAGCCACATGTCTTTCCACTTTGGGCCCACTATCTCAGGATCGGGTGGGCAGGAATTGTAGGCGAACATATTCGACGCCCACGACAGGTTATCGGTAAGCATATTACCACCCATATAATGTACGTCGTCGGAGTAGCGGTCATCGGAAGAGGCCACGGTTACCACGGCTTTCAGTTCGGGCGGTTGCAGGGCAGCAAATTGCAAGCCGTTGAAGCCTCCCCAGGAAATGCCAATCATGCCTACCTGTCCGTCGCACCAGGGCTGTGAACCAATCCAGCGGAGAATTTCCAGTCCGTCGTCCATTTCCTGTTGCAGGTACTCATCGCGCAGAATGCCTTCACTTTCCCCGCTGCCGCGGATATCCACCCGCACGCCGGCGTAGCCGTTGCGGGCAAAAAACTCGAAGGTTTCCGCGTCGCGGGTGGCCTTGAAGTCGCGTTTTCGGTAGGGGATGAATTCAAAAATTGCAGGGACAGGATTTTGTGCTGCTCCTTCGGGGATCCAGATTTTGGCCGATAGGCGGGTGCCGTCTTCCATTGGGATCCATAGGTGTTCAGTAATATTGATCATATAGTAATTAACTGTGCTGTAAAAAAACAAAAAAGTATAATAACAACGGCTACTTAACCGGGAAGTATTTTTAATGTTGAGGGAAACAAAGCATCACAGCCTGCCTTACGACCGGTGCATCAGGTACCGGTGTTTGTGCCAGGCTGATATTTTTCTTCATAGGATCTTAAAAACAGACTGCCATGCCGGGGTAGTAGTCCTCCCTAAAAAGTACGGGTAATAAGCATGCGCACGGTTCACCCCCGGAAAATCAGCTTTCACTACGATCTACCCGGAAGAAGCAAATGGGTTTTCCGTGTTCTTCCTGTACTTTGGCCAGGTTCATGCCCAGTTTTCGGGCTACCACGCAAGAAGCAACGTGCTGTTTATCCGTGGCAGCCACGAGATAGGGAAAACCCAGTTCCTGAAAAGCGTACTTCTTTATTTCAGTAGCACATTCCAGCGCCAGTCCCCGGCCGGAGAAGGCCTCGGTAATGGCATAAACCAGCTGGGGCTGAGGAGCTTCGTAGAACTGCCACAGCCCGGTATACCCCACCACTTCGTGGTATACGTGATGAATAATTTTCCACAGACCAAAGCGGTGCTCCCGGAAATTACGATTATTCTCGTCGATCATGCTTTGAGCTTTGCTGAACGAAATAATTTCATCATCCCAGAGGTATTTTCTTACGAAAGGATCGGTGTTCAATGCATGGAATAATGGGGCATCGTCCTTGTTAAAAGGAATCAAGGTGCTGCGCGGCGTGCGCATTATTAAGGGGTTATTTCCTGATATGTCGGGTTGAAGTTTCAAATAGCGTAGTTTAAAAAGTTAAACTACCATACAATACAAAGAGTTGGCATAACTTAACAATGATTCCGGCTAGTATTTTAGATTTTAGGTGTTACCAGTAACAAGGACATGGGTAGCCTTATAGTTACTCCACCACTTCCCGGTTCTTCATATTATACTTATCGCCGGGGCGAAGCAGGTAAAACCTTTTTTCGGGCCTGGGCAGGGTTTTTAACTCGCTGCCTTCCCTCGACCAGAACCCGCTATCGTAAATGAGTACGTAGCTATTGCCCATCACTTCAAATTCGTTGCCCTGTACTACTATAGCGGTGTTTTCATCAATACCGATGCCGAGCAACTCCGGACGCTCATCCAGGATGCTGAATAAATCGTACTGGCGGTTGCGGGCCAGCACGTGCTGGTCAATGGCAATGTTTTTAATAAAGCCAAACCCCTCTTCGTGGTCGCCCATCATAATCTGGTTATTCT
>CAZIWJ010000036.1:16760-20870 GCA_964542855.1 uncultured Roseivirgaceae bacterium | reverse complement strand
GAACAGATAGCCCCGGGGTCGGTAGTTTTTCATCATGCTGTATAATAAAGCAATCAGATTCTTCCGGGGTAAGCCGGATTTGCTCACGAACCCTTTTATTCTTCAGCTACTACTGGTACTTGCTGTAATGCTGTTTAATCGTACTCAGCACCGGTTTATATTGGGGGGTAAACCCCCGCTCTCTTCGCTGGCTTTCTTTTAGCCGGTCGCTTTCGGGAAACCACTTCCATAAAAAACCACCGGCGAACCAGGGTTCATCCCAGAAAGTCTGGTACATAGCCCGGTAAGCATTTGCCTGGGCCAGGTGGTTAACCTGTAAGGTATCTTTATTTAGTTTCCAGTGGCCTTTACAGGCATAATCGAGGCTTTCGTAGCCATACTCAGTAAAAAGAACTGGTTTGGCAGCCTGTTGCTGAACCTGCTGCATTGCTTCCAGTGGCCCCTGCCAGTGTTCTTTCAGCCGGGTTACCGTAGGGGTTTTATCGTTACAGAGGGGAAAATAGGCATCAATACCGATGTAGTCGAGTTCATTCCAAAAAGAAACCTGCTCAAAATTATCCCAGTTGGCTGCGTAGGTTAGCTCACCGCCGTACGATGCGCGTACGTTTTGAATAAGCTGCTTCCAGAATTCAGGGCGCTGGCGTACGGCCATGCGATATTCTGTTCCTATGCACAAAAGTTCTGTTTCGGTAGTACTGGCGATATTCGTAATCACTTCCAGGTAGCGGGCATAGTTTCGTTCCCAGGCACGCCAATCTGTTTCGTTGTCGAGAGAAAATTCACCGGGCCAACCCTGACCAATAACCCAGACGTGTGGTTTTAACATGACCTTATACCCCAGCTTGTGCGCGTAACGAACCAGTTGGGCTACGCCTTCGGGCCCCTCTCCCCACCAGCGACGGTCTTTTTCGTAAGATATTTCCGGTTTTCCGGCGTAAGCATGAGCGTAAGGGATGATAGCCACCCAGTTAGCTCCCGATTGTTCTATGCCGGCCATACCCTGTGCATTAATGGGGCGCGGCGGGCTTACAAAGCTAACGCCATTCAGTTTGTGGAGCTGTTGTTCCGGGCTAACGGTTGAAGTACGGTTATTATGCTTTGAAGTATGACCATTCCTTTCATGCTGGCTAAATTGTTGCGTGCTACCTTCAGACTGGCAGCCGAGGAGGCATATTAAACCGGAAATAACCAGCAGGTATCGCATTAAAACAGGGCGTTCATGCATAAATCAGTGGGCCGGCATGGAAGGTGTTCCACTAACAGCCAACCCGATCAGGAGCGGTTGAAAAGCTTCTTTATTCTCCCGAGAAAGCGTTTCTCGAACTTCCAGAAGAAGTTAAACTGCCCAAAGATAAAGCCGAACGTCAGCAATAGTAACTGGTAAGCAGGCAGGATAGTAAACAGGTAAAAAGGTACTCGTATCCAGGCAGAAGTGTCGGGTGTTATGCCAGCCAGGTTGAAAAGCGGAGCTTTAACCTGTAGTACAGAAAAACCAGTGCAGGCAAACACGAAAAGAATGATTAAAACCTGCCAGCTGCTCTCAACCTCCCACCGTTTTTTGAGCTTCTCGATGATACTCTTTTTCTCGGTTTGATTAGTTTGGGGCTCGGATGCCGGGTATTTATCAGCGGTATTCACAGTAATAAGTTTTTCAAGTTAACTGATCAGTATAAGTAATTGAGGTTTTTGTTCCTTAATCGCGGATCGTTTTTCACGTCTTCAAGGGTATCGAATTGTTCCCAGAATTTATTGGCCGGCAAACCAGCCTGTACTATCATGGGTTCTTTTTTCACCGGATGTTCAAATCTAAGCATTTTAGCGTGAAGATTAATGTCGCCATCAGGATTTGGTTTCTTAAAACCGTACTTCACATCTCCTCTAATAGGGCAGCCAATTTTTGCCAGTTGAACCCGGATTTGGTGAGGTCGGCCGCTTTCAGGTTCAATTTGCAATAAATAATGGTCGTTTAAAAAGCCTAACAGCTTGTACCGTAGTTCCGATTTGCGGGCATCTCCCCAGGGTTTATCGGAAGCCTGCGTTTTATTTTTTTGTGGGTCTTTCTTTAACCAGTGAACCAGTTTATCCTGCTCTTTGGGTGGCTTTTGCTTCACAACGGCCCAGTAGGTTTTCATTACTTCCCTTTTCCGGAAAAGAGCATTCATTCGTTCCAGAGCTTTCGACGTTCTTGCCAGCACCACTACACCACTTACCGGGCGGTCGAGTCGGTGAACAACGCCGAGAAATACTTTTCCCGGCTTGCTGTATTTTTCTTTAATGTACTGCTTGGCATGATCAACCAGGGGCGTATCTTTGGTTTGGTCGCCCTGAACGAGCATACCGGCAGGCTTATCAACGACCAGCAGGTGGTTATCTTCGTATATGATTCCGAACGGATAATGCTTGTTCATTAAAACAATTTTTCAGTAAACAGTAAATTACTTGTTTTCGTTTATTATTGAATGGTAAACGGAAAAGGCTTTAAGTTAATAAGAAAAGTGTAACTTCGCGATACTTTGTCTTTTTGACAGCTACTGAAATATTGATTATGAGTGTGAACGTTTCTGACCTGGCCAGCGTCCACCCTGAGGCTCAGATAGGTGAGGGTGTTGTAATTGAGCCATTCGCCCGGATTGAAAAAAATGTTGTAATAGGAGATCATACGTTTATAGGACCCAATGTGGTTATTTACGAAGGAGCCCGCATAGGTTTCAACTGTAAAATATTCTCAGGCGCAGTGTTGTCGGCCATTCCTCAGGATTTAAAATATAAAGGAGAGGAAACTACAGTTGAAATAGGTGATCACACTATCATCAGGGAGTTTGTAACTGTAAATAAAGGTACTTCCTCAAGAGGGTATACCCGAATCGGTAAGCGATGCGTACTGATGAATTATGCCCACGTTGCCCACGATAGTGTGGTTGGGGATGATAGCTACATTTGCAACAATGTACAGATTGGTGGGGAAGTGGTTATTGAAAATAATGTTCACGTTGGCGGTTCGTCTGTAATTCACCAGTTCTGTAAAATTGGTGCCCATACCTGGATTCTGGGAATGAGTGGAGTACTGGCCGATGTGCCTCCGTACCTGGTGGCAGCTGGTTTTCCGGTGGCTTATCATGATGTAAACCTGGAAGGGATGCGCACCCACGACATCACGGAAGATAAAATAAAAAACGTGGTAGCGATTTACGATGCAGTATATCATAAAGGGCTAAATACGAGCCAGGCGGTAGAATTTTTGGAAGGTAATTTTCACGTAAGTGAAGAGCGGGAATCAATCGTCCGGTTTATCAGGGATTCTACCCGCGGCATAGTAAAGAAAATAGGTAGCAAGAATAACAATAAAATGAGTAACGAACAGCCCTGATCTGTTACTGGTGCGACCCGTAATAGTACAGTGCGAATTTTAACAGGCTGTTCTTTCCCTTTAATTCCAGCTTCTTGCAGATATTAGCCCGGTGGTTCTCCACCGTTTTAATGCTAACGTGGATAGCTTCTGCTATTTCTTTGCTGGTTTTGCATTTCCCAATTTGCTCGAATATTTTCCTTTCGGATGGGGTTAACTTTTCCAGAGTTTGTTTGTGTTTGTTATGCTGATGAACCAACAAGCCGGTTAATGCCGGGCTAATATACATTTCTCCACGGTGAACCGCTTCAATGCATTTAATGACATCTTCAATAGCATTATCTTTTAATATGTAGCCGTACACCCCGATTTCCAGCGCGGCGTTCATCACCTGTCGGTCGCTTTTCATGGTAAGAATAATAACCTTGATGTCGGGGAAAGAACTACGAATTTTTCTGGCTGCCTCGATGCCATCCAGCACGGGCATGTTTACGTCAACCACAACTATTTCCGGATGAAATTTTTCGGTTTGCTGTATGAGCAGCCGGCCATTGTCCACTTGTTCAATAACCCTGAAACTACCGGATGAATTAATTACCTCTGCCAGGCCTTTACGAAAAATCGGGTGGTCGTCGGCAATGATCACCCCTGTTCCTGTACTCATATCAATAAAATTAACGCGTTGTATCGGTTGTAATTATTAATTGCAAAGCCGATATATGGTGGTTTACCCCTATAAATATAATGGTTTGCTCCTATTTACC
>CAZIWJ010000036.1:0-16660 GCA_964542855.1 uncultured Roseivirgaceae bacterium | reverse complement strand
TGCCCTGCATGTAGTTAATGTAGGCCTTGTTTACCACCCGGCTGCCCCCAACTGTTGGGTAGTTACCGGTGAAGTACCAGTCGCCGAGGTGATTAGGGCAAGAGGCATGTAACCCTTCAATTGTTTGGTATACGACCTCCAGCTCTGCTTTCAAATCAACCGGTTTAGAAATTTCGGCTATTTTTCTCGATACCTGGCTATAAGTGAAGTGGTCGTACAGGTCTTTAACGTAATTTCGGCTTCCTGCTTTCAGTCCTTCTGTGAGGCACTTTTCGTAAACCTCTTCCAGTAGGTAATCCAGCCCTTCTTCTTCCAGTAAGGCAATCACAGCCCTGAAGGCAACGAAATCTTTCATCCGCGACATATCAATACCATAACAATCGGGGAAACGAATTTGCGGAGCTGAAGAGGCAATAACAATTTTACGAGGTTCCAGCCGATCGAGCATCCGGAGAATGCTTCTCTCAAGTGTGGTTCCGCGTACAATGGAATCATCCACAACCACAATGGTATCCACGTGCTTGTTAATAACTTCGTAGGTGGTGTCGTACACGTGAGCAACCAGGTTGTTCCGGTTTTCATCGTCGGTGATGAATGTTCTTAATTTAGCGTCTTTAATTACAAGTTTTTCTACTCTTGGTCTGAAGGAGAGCAGTTTATCCAGGTAGCTACCGTTAAAGGCCTTATTCCCATGCTGGTACTCGATCAAAGCCTGCTTTCGCTTCGACACCAGGTAATCCTCGAGCCCTTCAATAATTCCAAGAAATGAAGTTTCAGCACTATTAGGGATGTAAGAAAAAACGGTGTTTTGCAGGTCGTGATCGACAGAGTTTAATATTTCGGGAAGCAGGAATTTACCAAGTGTTTTGCGTTCGTGGTAAATATCCGGGTCTGAACCGCGGGAGAAGTAAATTCTCTCAAAGCTACAGGAGCGTTTTTCTAGTGGTTCGATGTACTGCTTTTCCTGGTAGCGGCCATCCTTTTCAATAATCAGAGCCGATCCCGGTTTTACCTCCTTTATATTATGATATTCAATGTTGAAAGCCGTTTTAATTGCAGGTTTTTCCGAAGCAACCACCACTACCTCATCGTCGGCGTAATAATAGGCCGGTCGGATACCGGCAGGATCGCGGGCTACAAAAGCAGCACCGTACCCGAGAAGGCCTGCCATGGCGTACCCTCCGTCGAAGTCTTTACAGGATCTTTGCAGCACCCGCTGAATATCGAGCTCATTTTCAATAATCCTGGTGATTTCCTGGTTAGAGTGGCTGTTTTTGTACTTATCGAAAATTGACTGATTTTCTTCATCGAGAAAGTGACCAATTTTCTCCATCACCGTTACGGTATCGGCCTTTTCTATGGGGTGCTGGCCCAGGCTGGTGAGTTTTTCGAAGAGTTCGTCTACATTGGTGAGGTTAAAATTGCCGGCTACGGCCAGGTTGCGGCTTCTCCAGTTATTCTGTCGCAGCATCGGGTGGCAGTGTTCAACAGTATTTTCGCTATGTGTACCGTAGCGTAAATGTCCCAGCCATACTTCTCCGGTGAAATCAACATGTTTTTTTAGCCAGGCACCATTGTAGAATTTATTTTTGCCTTCTTCACGGGCCTTACGATACTTCTTATTAATTTTTTTAAAAACACTTCCGATGGGCTGATTAGATACGGAACGGTACCGGTTAATGTACTTATCGCCGGGTTCCACGTCAATTTTAATGTTGGCTACTCCTACTCCATCCTGCCCCCGGTTGTGCTGCTTTTCCATGAGCAGGTATAACTTGTCGAGTGCATAAGCAGGGGTGCCATACTTATCGATGTAATACTGCATTGGCTTTCTTAGCCTGATTAATGCAATACCGCATTCGTGTTTAATCTGATCAACCATAGATAATGGATTCAAGAATTATAGAACTGCTTTACCAACCCTGAAGTTGTGTAACCCACCGGATTTTCGATAGAGCTTGTTCGTGCCAGGTAATTGATGGTAGCAAAAGTAAGAAAAACAAAAACGCCAGACGAATAGCGTCTGGCGTTATGCAACAAAAACTGGAAAAGTATGATGATTATTTAGCTACCACAAGCTTCGCAATCGTCCGGATCATCCAGGGCACAGCTCACATCTTGTTGTTGCTGGTTAACCTGTACTTCGGCCTGAGGCTCAGCAATTGACTGTTTATCGAGCGTAAACTTAATTGCATCGGCAGCGGCCTTGGTTCTCAAGTAGTACATACCAGTTTTAAGTCCGCTTTTCCAGGCATAGAAGTGCATGGAAGTAAGTTTACCGAAGTTAGGATCCTGCATAAAAATATTCATGCTCTGGCTCTGGCAAATAAATGCTCCCCGATCGGCAGCCATATCGATAATAGACTTCTGCGAAATTTCCCAGGAAGTTTTGTAAATCTCCTTTAGGTATTTGGGGATACCTTTAATTTGCTGAATAGATCCATTGGCTTCGATGAGTCGGTTTTTCATTTGCTCATTCCAAAGCCCAAGTTCAATCAGATCTTTGAGTAAATGCTTGTTTACTATAATGAATTCACCGGATAATACGCGTCGGGTGTAAATATTTGAGGTGTAAGGCTCAAAGCACTCGTTATTACCCAGAATCTGTGAAGTAGACGCAGTTGGCATAGGGGCAAGCAACAGTGAGTTACGAACGCCATGCTTTTTCACCTGCTCACGAAGCGCATCCCAGTCCCAACGGCCCGATTCGGGGGTTACGTTCCACATGTCGAACTGAAAAATACCCTTTGAAATAGGAGAACCCTCCCAGGTTTCGTACGGACCCTCTTCCTGGGCTAGTTCCATGGAAGCAGTAGCTGCCGCATAATAAATAGTTTCGAAGATATCTTTATTCAGGCCCTTGGCTTCGTCTGAGTCGAAAGGCATTCGGAGTTGAATGAAGACATCGGCCAGCCCCTGGATACCAATTCCGATAGGGCGGTGGCGCAGGTTAGAACGTTGGGCCTCAGGAATCGGGTAGTAATTGATATCGATAATTTTATTCAGGTTGCGGGTAATTACCTTGGTAACCTCGAATAATTTGTTGTGGTCGAACTTACCCTGTCGGATAAACTTGGGCAGGGCAATAGAGGCCAGGTTACAAACGGCCACTTCTTCCGGGGAGGTATACTCCAGGATTTCAGTACACAGGTTACTGGAACGGATTGTACCCAGATTTTTCTGGTTCGACTTATTATTGGCAGCGTCCTTGTAAAGCATGTAAGGCGTTCCGGTTTCAATTTGCGATTCCAGTACTTCGAACCACAATTCCTGAGCCTTAACTACTCGCTTGGCTTTGCCTTCTTTTTCATACTTTTCGTACAGCCGCTCAAATTCCTCTCCGTAGGCATCGTGCAGGCCGGGTGCCTCACTGGGGCTGAATAACGACCACTCTTCGTTTGCTTCTACCCGTTTCATGAACAGATCCGGGATCCACAACGAGTAGAACAAATCTCTGGCACGCAATTCTTCTTTACCGTGGTTCCGCTTCAGCTGCAGAAAATCGAAAATATCGGAATGCCAGGGTTCCAGGTAAATGGCAAAGCTACCTTTCCGCTTACCACCGCCCTGGTCAACGTAACGGGCAGTCATATCGAAGTTCCGAAGCATGGGTACGATACCGTTCGACACCCCGTTTGTACCCTTAATGTACGACCCGGTTCCGCGCACGTGGTGGATACTCAGACCAATACCACCGGCCGATTGTGAAATCAGGGCGCACTGCTTAAGCGTATCGTAAATTCCGTTAATGGAATCGTCTTTCATAGTTAGCAGGAAGCAGGAAGAAAGTTGGGGCTTGGGCGTTCCGGCGTTGAACAGCGTGGGCGTGGCATGAGTAAACCACTTTTCAGAAAGCAGGTTATACGTTTCAATTGCGGCATCAAGGTTGTCCTTATGAATACCCACTGCCACACGCATCAACATATGCTGGGGGCGTTCAACCACCTTGCCGTTCATTCTAAGCAGGTAAGACTTTTCCAGGGTTTTAAACCCAAAGTAGTCGTACGTGTAATCTCTGCTGTAAATAATGCTGGAGTCGAGCAGGGAAGCATTTTTCTTGATGATTCCGTAAGTTTCTTTGGAAATTAGCGGAGCATGCTCACCTGTTTCAGGATCTACGTAGGTATACAGTCGTTTCATGGTACTGGAAAACGACTTACTCGTTACCTTATGCAGGTTCGATATGGCAATACGGGCAGCCAGTATTGCATACTCTGGGTGTTTAATCGTCAGTGAAGCTGCTGTTTCGGCAGCCAGATTGTCGAGCTCAACAGTGGTTACTCCGTCGTATATGCCGGAGATTACTTTCTTGGCGACTTCAATTGCGCTTACGTACGTATTGTCGAGATTGTAGCACAACTTCTCAATACGAGCCGTAATCTTATCAAATTTCACAGACTCCCGTCTGCCATCTCTTTTGACTACTAGCATTTGGTTCTATTTTAAAAGTTACGACAAGGTGGTATCAATCATTCTTAAAAATCTTCGTTGAGCGAAAACTTGGCCTGATCGCGGTTCTCGTTACTTTGCTTTACACCAGCTTTCTGGTATTCACCTACCCGCTTCTCGAAAAAGTTAGTTTTTCCCTGTAGGGAAATCATTTCCATGAAGTCGAAAGGATTACTTGAGTTGTAAACCTTATCACAACCAAGTTCGGCTAGTAAACGGTCGGCAACGAATTCGATGTACTGGCACATCAGTTTAGCGTTCATGCCTATAAGGGCTACCGGTAGGGCGTCGGATACAAATTCCTGCTCAATTTCAACTGCATCGGTAATAATCTTGGTTACCGTTTCCTTGGGCAGTTTATTTTTGATGTGGTTATTGTAAAGCAGGCAGGCAAAATCGCAGTGCATGCCTTCATCTCGAGAAATTAGCTCATTAGAAAAAGTAAGGCCGGGAAGTAATCCTCGCTTTTTTAACCAGAAAATGGAGCAGAAGCTTCCGGAAAAGAAAATGCCTTCAACTGCGGCAAAAGCAATCAGGCGTTCGGTAAAAGCTCCCTCGTCGATCCAACGCAGTGCCCAGTCAGCCTTCTTTTTTACACAGTCCATGGTTTCGACGGCGTTGAATAACTTATCTTTCTCCTTGGCATTTTTTATGTAGGTATCGATAAGGAGTGAATAAGTTTCTGAATGGATATTTTCCATCATAATCTGAAAACCATAGAAAAACTTGGCTTCAGTATACTGAACTTCGTTAACCATATTTTCGGCCAGGTTTTCATTTACGATACCATCGCTGGCCGCGAAAAAAGCAAGAACGTGCGAAATGAAGTGCCGTTCTCCGTCGTTCAGGTTTTCCCAGTCTTTCTGGTCCTGGCTCAGGTCAATTTCCTCAGCCGTCCAGAAAGAAGCCTCTGATTTTTTATACCACTCCCAGATGTCGTTGTGCTGAATAGGGAACAAAACGAATCGGTTTGGATTTTCTGTTAAAAGGGGTTCTTCCACGTTTACTACTTGTTGACTCATTACTTATATTGGTTTTTAAATATTTACTGTGAAGACAATGGAGTGATGTTCACGACATACAAATTTGTAAGGCCGCATGCGTGTAGAAGCAGAAAATAATGCAGTCTGAAGATTTCTAATATTGGACGCAAACATCAGTTTAGCTATTACAAATATGTCGATTGTAAGGAGAATCACAAAGACGAGATTTTGATTCCCAATAAGAAACCCGTCACGACTTGAAACTACCTGTTCAATCATACCACTATAACTCTTTGGTTATAAAAAAGTTATCATAAATTAGTTTATAATCAAAAAAAATCCGGTAAAATTTTAAGCAGTTGGGAAAGAGCATGTAAGAAGGATTTGGCAGTTACTTTTGAAAAAGTAAATAATGCAGTATATTTGCGATCCGTTTCAAATTCAGAAATAGATATGTACGCAATAGTAGACATCGCTGGAACTCAGCACAAGGTGCAGCAAGATAAATATGTATATGCTCCCAGGCTCGAGGCTGAGGAGGGTGATACCGTGAACTTCGACAAGGTGTTGCTGGTTGAAGATAATGGCAAGGTAAATATAGGCACCCCCACAGTGAGCGGTGCTAAAATTACTGGTAAGGTAGTTGAACACGTGAAGGATGATAAAGTGATTGTGTTCAAAAAGAAGCGCAGAAAAGGTTACCGGAAGAAAAACGGTCACCGACAGCAGTTTACTAAAGTATTGATTGACAGTATAAAATCTTAAACTTATACATTATGGCACATAAGAAAGGTGTAGGTAGTTCCAAGAACGGAAGAGAGTCGGAAAGCAAACGTTTGGGAGTTAAAATTTTTGGTGGCCAGTCGGCTAAAGCCGGAAATATTATTGTCCGACAGCGTGGTACCCGTCACCATCCAGGTGAAAATGTGGGAATGGGCAAAGATCATACGCTTTTTGCTCTTGTAGATGGCCAGGTTACATTTCGCAAAGGTAAAAAGGATCGATCATTCGTGTCCGTACAGGAATTATGATGTAAGGAGATGTCCTAATTGCATTGATTTTGTAAGCATAGTTTCACACTATGCTTTTTTTTTGCACGGAAAGTTTTCCCCCGCTAAATGCCTTTTGGTGTAATATGGTATATTTGTTAAGATACTATTATACAACTTTTCAATTGCTTTTGTAGGTATGGACGAAATGATTGACAAATCGGAGTACGAGGCTGCTGTAAAAAGTTTCTTCAACGTATTTGCACTGTTTGCTGAAGAAAACGAGCAAAAGCAGCATGCAGCCTACCTGGATTGCATTCACCAGTGGGGGCTACAGTTGTTTATCTCGGAAGAAAAATTAAATAAACTGGAGAACGGTGACCTCAACTACAAGTTCTACGTACCTGAAAGCCGGCAACATGCCATAGAGCAGGTTTACGACATTGTTTACATGATTTATCTCGATAAAGTGGTTGAAGACATTGAACTGGAGATTGTCATGAAGTTTGCTGAGAAACTGGGCTTTGAAAGGCACGTGGTAGGTGACCTGGTGAAAGCGATTGTTACCGCTCCCTACGACGGGATATCTAGAAAGAACGTAAGGAAAGAACTGGAAATGCTTCTCGATGACGCCCGAAAGTAGGCTGATATTCATTAACTCACATCTTAACATTTTATCTTGTATTACCTGCTATTTTTCATTTCCATCATTCTATCATTTCTGTGCTCTTGTAACGACGCCCTTGTTAACAATACAGGCGCTACCAGTGGATATTACAATGTAGACAGCTTACTCAACAGCCACCGGCAGCGCATAGTCTCAAATGCCCCGGAAGCGGAGGTCACCGCAGCAATTAATGGAGAAGAAACAACTAAAAAAATAAAGCTGGATAGTTCCAGGTGGGAAAAAATTTACACGGTTCTGCAAAAAGCAAGTATTCACCAGCCCGCTTTAAGAGGAGAGTATAACGTAAGCCGCGAAACCATAAATACAGAGAGATTAGTGAAATACAAGGCAAAAGATAGCGAAAGCGCCCAGGTAGATAGTTTGTTTGTTACATTTAATAACAAAACTAATAAACCCACCTATATCAATGCCTATCTGGTAAATAATAATTTATTATATAGCACAAGCAAGCACATTCAGATCAATCTCGACCCTCGTAAAGATCTTATTTCATCTTATAAAATAGCCGGCACCTGGGATATTATTCTGAAGGGAGAAGAGAGCTTTAGCAGGAGTACCACCATTCAATGGGAAGCGATTACAGGTATTGATCCATGAACGCCTGAAACGAGGGCAACTGCTGGTCTTTTTCAGAAACGACAGGTGCATCTATGTTGTGAGCACTTAGCTGCCAGTCTATATTAAGTTCCGGGTCATCCCACCTTATACCTGCTTCTGATTTCTTATTGTAGTAGTTATCGCATTTGTAATAGAACAACGCATCCGTAAGGGTAAGGAAGCCGTGTGCAAACCCCCGTGGAATATAAACGACGTTTCTGTGCTCTTCGCTGAGAATAAAGGTGTGAACTTTACCGTAAGTTGGACTACCTGGGCGTATGTCAACAGCAACATCCAGCACCTTCCCTTGCATAACAGTAACGTATTTTGCCTGGGCATAACTTCCCAGTTGCAGGTGAAGGCCCCTAAGTACACCTTTCTGGGAGTAGGAAAGATTATCCTGAATGAAAGGGCGATATTCAGAAACTGACTGCAGGTATTCTTCCCTAAAGGTTTCCAGGAAAAATCCCCGCTCGTCTCCAAAAATGCGAGGATAAAGTTCAACTAATCCTTCGCAGGCTGTTTTTTTTATTTCCATAAGTAAAATAAAGCTGTGCGTATTAAACCTACACAGATTTTTAGGCAGATTACAATACCTGACCCTATTTTTCTTAAACCGTCGTTAAAATAATAATCAGTAAAGGTCAGGAAACTGACCGGGGTCGGCTTCGGCCATCAGTGCATAGGCTGCATCGAATACAGTTTCAGGGCTGGGCTTGGAAAAATAATCTCCATCCGACGCATAAGCCGGACGATGTTCTTTGCTACTTACAGCTACTGGTTTAGAATCGAGGTAACGATAGGCATCCTGCAGGTCTAGAACTTTTTGCATCATATAAGCGGTAGTACCCCCTGGTACATCCTCGTCGGCAAAAATTACCCGGTTGGTTTTTTTTACTGATTTCAGTATATGGTGATCAATATCGAAAGGCGATAGCGACTGAACATCAATTACTTCGCAGGAAATACCAACTTCAGCGAGGCTTTCAGCTGCCGTCATAACGATTCTACACATCGTTCCGTAGGTAACGATTGTAATGTCAGATCCTTCCCGAAGCACTTCAGGTACACCCAGGGGGGTAGTATATTCCCCAAGGTTTGCCGGTACCTTTTCTTTAAGGCGATAACCGTTAAGGCATTCTATAATCAGGGCCGGGTCGTCAGATTGCAGCATGGTGTTGTAAAACCCAGCTGCCTGTACCATGTTTCTGGGTACAAGGAAATAAATACCCCGTAAACAGTTCAGAATGGTGCTGATCGGCGACCCGGAGTGCCATACTCCTTCAAGCCGGTGCCCCCGTGTTCTTATAATCATTGGTGCGGTTTGGCGGCCCTTGGTTCGGTATCGCAGGCAGGCCAGGTCATCAGTAAGTGTTGGCATGGCATAGAAAATGTAATCGAGATACTGAATTTCAGTAATGGGTTTTAAACCGCGGAGGGCGGCACCAACGCCTTGACCAATGATAGTTGTTTCACGAATACCGGTATCGGTAACCCGATGAACGCCGTATTTTTCCTGTAAACCAGCAAAACCCTGATTCACATCACCGATTTTCCCTACATCCTCTCCAATAGCGAAAATACGGGGATCCTTGCTCATTGCAGCGTCGAAAAACATCCTCATAATTTCGCGCCCGTCTTTTTCTTCTGCGTCGTCGTTGTAGTCCGGGGCAATGTAAGGTACTTTCAGTGCGGAATTAGGTGTTTCACTAAACAGATCGGAATTAAACCGCTCTTCATTCTCCCTGGCATACGCCCGCTGCCAGTCGATAAGCGCTCTTCTGGCTGCTGTATTTTCGGTTCGGGTAATTCGGAGTACCTCTTTCATCAGCTTCACTCCGTCGAGGCGCATAGGAGTTATGGTAGACTTAAAGGCCTTTTTAGCTTCGTTTATCTTTTCAGTAAAATCGCTTTGTTTCGCTACGCTGTTTACCAGGGAAATAATTTTTTTATGTTCCTGTTCAATTTCTTTGCGAAATCCTTTCCAGGCATCGTTACGGGCATCTTTAGCAGTTTGCCGGGCCTCTTTTTCCAACTGGCCCAGGATTTCTTCCGAAGTAATGTTGTTTTTCAGTATCCACTCCCGGAATTTTCGGTTACTATCCCATTCTTTCTCCCAGTTTAGGCGTTCTTCCGATTTATAACGCTCGTGTGAACCGGAAGTAGAATGACCTTGTGGCTGGGTAACTTCCGTAACGTGAACGAGGCAGGGTACATGCTCAGTACGCGACAATTCCGAAGCTTTCTGATATGTATCGATCAGTTGCTCATAATCCCAACCTCTTACGGTAAGTATTTCTAAGCCTTTTTCTTTCTCTGTGCGTTGCAGCCCGGACAGGGCTTTGGATATGCTTTGCTTGATGGTGTGCAACTGACTGGGTACAGAAATTCCGTATCCGTCGTCCCAGACGGAAAAAATAACGGGAATTTGAAGAACACCAGCCGCATTAACCGATTCGAAGAACATGCCTTCTGAAGTTGAAGCATCACCAATAGTACCAAATGCTACTTCTTCTCCATTTACAGAAAAACTGGTCATGTCTTTCAGTTCCGGGTTTTCCCGATAAAGTTTAGAAGCATAACCCAACCCGATCAGACGGGGAATGTGCCCGGCGGTGGGTGAAATATCTGATGCTGAATTATACCGTTCTTTCAAGTTTAGGAATTCCCCGGTACGGCGGTCGATCAGTTCAGTAGAAAAATGTGAGTTCATCAGGCGACCACCAGAGGAAGGTTCTCTCTCGATGTCGGGATGAGCATAAAGCTGAGCGAAAAATTCCTGTATGGTTAGTTCGCCAATGGCCATCATGAATGTCATATCACGATAATAACCCGAACGGAAGTCCCCTTTGCGAAACGCTTTGGCCATAGCTACCTGGGCCAGTTCTTTACCATCACCGAAAATGCCGAACTTGGCTTTACCCATAAAAACTTCTTTCCTGCCCAGTAAACTGGCCTCTCTGCTTTCACAGACCAACTTATAGTCTGCCAAAACCTCGTCTACGCTTAGTTCTTGTGTAGCTGATGCTGTTGTTTCTTTAGCTGTGCTCATTTCTTAAAATTTAACCGTATATCGAACTCACATTAAATTTTTCTCACAAAAATAGAAAAATTTAGTGGCTTTTGTAATTTATTAATACGCATAACAACTGTTAGTGTGTATTATATTTTTGTTAAGCATTACAAGTAAACAGGTAGGGGTATCCTCAGGAGAAAACAATTTAAATTAATTTGCTCAACATTAAATATACACAGATACTACCAGCTAGTGATTCTGTTTTACAGCAACAGATCCGAAAGTAAAACTGACAAGAGTATTGATAATAAAACAAATGTTTGTGTAAACAAAGACTTGGATTTTGGTTTTTGTGTTTCGCGGCAGAATAGTTATTTTTGTTTTTCGTTAGTTAAATTTTTAATGGCAATAGAAAAGCGTACAGCGAAGTTGTGGATTCTGATGATGGTTTTACTGATCACTGTTGTTCAGTTTTCATCTTATATTGCCCTACCTGATCATACTGTAAGCAATCCTTTTTCCCAGGAAGAACCAGAGAATGAGGATAAAGAAAACAATGACCTTTCTTACAAGCTCCAATCTGCAGTAGTTACTGTATTAAAAGTACAGGTTCGAAGTTACCTTGAATGGATACCGTTAGCAATCCCTTATACATTTGAACCCACCCAGCATTATCGGGTTAAAACGGTTTTTCCTATTCCTTTACAGCAACATTTAGAAATCCTTTTCGAGCAATTCAGACCAATTAACGCACCCTGATTTTTAGATTTCCTTTAGGTGTATATTCTGCGCTCCGTACTCCGGAGAAATAAGCACTACCCTGCTTACTTAACCAGCTATTATCATATTTTCTTTAAAATTTATTTGCATTTGTTATGAGAAACAGATCGGGCATTATTACCCTCACTATAATCATATCGCTGCTTTGTGTATATTATTTGTCATTCACCCTTGTGGCCAATCAGGTACAGGACAGGGCAACTGCTTACGCAACAGATAGCGAAAATAATGTTGACTATGCTGCCAAGCAGAACTACCTGGATTCAGTATGGTCAGAACCGGTTCATAACCTGTTTGGTATACAGTATACCTACCAGGAGGTTAAAGAAACTGAATTAAACCTGGGCCTCGACTTGCGCGGGGGGATGCACGTTACCCTGGAGGTATCACCAGTAGAAATTATTAAAGGAATTTCAGGTAACAACCCTGATCCCGATTTCCTGGCTGCTATAGATCAGGCCAGAGAAGCCCAGCGAAATAGCCAGGAAAGCTTTACTACGTTGTTCAGAAGGGCGTTCAACGAAATTGCACCCGAAAAGAACCTGAGTAACGTATTTGCCAATGCAGCCAACCGCGGGCGAATTAGCACCAGCTCTTCAGACAATGAAGTAATGGCAGTAATTAACGAAGAAGTTGATAACGCCATTGATCGGGCCTTTAATATCCTGCGTACGCGCATCGATCGCTTCGGTACTTCTCAGCCTAACATTCAACGGCTACAAAATACCGGAAGGATTCAGATTGAGCTTCCGGGAGTTAACAACCCGGAGCGGGTACGTAACCTGTTACAGGGGGTGGCCAAGCTAGAATTTCTGGAAGTAATTGAACTGCAGGAAATATCGGGGTCGCTACAGGAAATCAATAATTTTCTGGTTGCGGAACAGAAAGCCAACAATCCTGAGGAAAACCCAGACCTGAAAACAGATGATGACTCATCCGGATCAGGTTTCGATGACCTGTCGGCGCTTTCAGAGACCGAACAGGAGGCAAGTACCGATACTTCGGCAAGCAACCTGGAAGATCAGCTGGCAGAGAATGAATCTGATACGGCTTCACTGGATTCTGCACTAGTAAACAACCAGGTTTCGCCGCTGTTCAGCCTGTTAAAAGCGCAGTATGGTTTAGTATATGCGCTGGAAGATACTGCAGCGATAAATGAAATTATTTCACGATCCGAGGTACAGGACTTTTTGCCCCCAAATGTTGATCTGATCTGGTCGGTGAAACCTGAACAAACGGCCGACGACGGCACACAACTAATGGAGTTGTACCCGGTACGCCGGGAACGTGGAGGAGGAGCATTGCTCACGGGTGAAGTAATTACCGATGCTCGTCAGGATTTCGATGAGCGGTCCCAACCTGCAGTAAGCATGCTCATGAACTCAACCGGGGCTAGAAGGTGGCGTAATATTACGGCAAACAGCATTAACAAGCGTATCGCTATTGTTCTCGACGGTTTTGTTTATTCGGCACCGGTAGTACAGGGTGAAATACCGAATGGTAACTCTTCTATTTCCGGTAATTTCACTGTAACGGAAGCCCAGGACCTGGCTAATATCCTGGAAGCTGGTGCGCTGCCTGCCCCAACCCGCATTGTGGAAGAAGCTATTATTGGGCCTACACTGGGTAAAGAAGCGCAAAACCAGGGAATTGTATCTATTCTTTCCGGGTTGGCTATTGTTGTGTTGTTTATGATCTCCTATTACTCTAAAGGGGGCATGATTGCTAACCTGGCCCTGTTGTTCAATATTTTCTTTATTCTGGGAATTTTGGCTCAGTTGAATGCCGCCCTTACGTTACCAGGGATAGCGGGTATTGTACTTACCATCGGTATGTCTATCGATGCAAACGTACTGATATTCGAAAGAATTCGGGAGGAACTGCGCAACGGTACTAAAATCAAGGCTGCTATCGATGCCGGTTACAGTAAAGCTTACAGTTCTATTGTAGACTCGAATGCAACTACCTTCCTTACCGGACTGATCCTCTACATTTTCGGGCAGGGGCCGGTTAAAGGATTTGCTGTTACCCTGATGATAGGTATCGTATCTTCTTTTTTCTCGGCAGTATTCATTACCCGGGTCATTGTGGAATGGATGTCGAAGCGGGGTGAAAAAAGTAAGATGTCTTTTGCTACGCCATTCTCTAAAAATCTGTTTACCGGCCTCAACTTCGATTTTGTAGGAAAACGCAAAATCGCCTACATTTTCTCAGCAGTGTTCATTTCACTCGGAATGTTACTGGTTGTAACCCAGGGAGGCCTTAAACTGGGTGTTGATTTTAAAGGTGGGCGTTCTTACGTACTTACTTTCCCCGATCCGGTAGTGTCTTCTGAACTGGAAGTGGCTCTGGATGATAGTTTTACCGGTGCCGGTTTAGAGGTTAAAACTTATGGAGCTAATAATGTATTGAAAGTAACGACCAGTTACCTGATCGATAATGAAGGTACATCTGCTGATGAGCAGGTCAGGGACGCTATGGTTTCTGGTGTGGAAGAATTTACTGGACTGGCTTTCAGCCCGAACGATCGTGGTGTAGACGATGAGCACTTTACCATTTCCAGTTCTTCAAAGGTTGGTGCTACTATTGCTGATGATATTCGACGGGCATCACTTTATGCAGTGGCCTTTTCTTTGATAGTGATTTTCCTTTATATCCTGATCCGCTTTACCCGATGGCAGTTCAGTACCGGTGCAATTATTGCTTTATTCCACGATGTACTTTTCGTAATCTCTGCATTTGCAATCGCCCGCTTACTGGGTATTAGTTACGAAGTAGACCAGGTATTCATTGCCGCCATGCTTACTATTGTTGGTTATTCTATTAACGATACAGTAATTGTATTCGACCGGATTCGCGAAAACCTTAACGCAAGGCCCGGAAGTGATAAGAAAACCATATTTAACCTGTCGATTAACAATGTGATGACCCGAACACTGATTACTTCCGTAACTACTTTAATCGTGGTGTTAGTATTACTGATTTTCGGAGGAGAAGCGTTGAGAGGATTCTCTTTTGCTTTATTAATCGGTATCCTGGTAGGTACTTATTCTTCGGTCTTTATTGCTACTCCGGCAGTGATAGATCTCTCTCCAAAATCGCCGAAGAAGACGAAACAGGCTGCATGATATAAACAGTATAAATTGCCATCGTACAGGGCAACTTAAAAATATAAAGAGAGGTGCAAATTCAGGCACCTCTTTTTTTATACAATCTCCGCCAGGTAGGTGCTGCCATAAGTTCCTACCCGATCCTGTTTGTGTAGCTTTTTGGCTTCGTCTGAAAACGCTAATCGCTTATTTACTTCATCCGGAATAAAGTTCACCTTCAGTGCAGCCGAGCGAAGCAGTACTTTCGCTCCCGGTGCGGCATTTTTTAAAATAAGATCCCATTCCTGTTGTAGGGCTTCAGGATTGTAGGCTGCCAGCCAGTCCTGGTGATCCAGTAATATAAAGTGGGTATACTGATTGGGGTGTTTGGCAAGGAAATCAGCAATGGTACGAGTGTGGGTATGCACCTTGTGCTCACGGTTTTGCAACATGGAAAAGTTACTTTCTACCAGGTAGTTCGGGCAGCACTCCGGTGAATAATAACCGCGGGTATACAAATACCAGAAGTAATTATCCTGTATGGGAAGCTGCGTGAAAATATTCCTAAGGTTTTCTTCCAGGTAAGCGGCTACACCTCCTGGGTACTCGTCAAGAATCAACTGCCTTTGTGGTCGTGGAACGCCCAGCAACGACATGGTAATATGACGGTTCATAAGCCAGCGTACAATTTTAGTCATCAGTCTTGGCTCCAGTTCCTTATATACCGACTGCTGCTCTTCAAGTGAACGGGATGCGAATAAATCTTCTATCAGCCTTCGAGTTTTTTTGTTGGAATCGAGAAACTGGTTGAAAATCCACGCGAAGCTTCCGGCTGTACCGTGGTAGTAAAATGATTTTTTGCCTTTGTTATTTAGGAAGAACTTAATTTTATCGTCCCAGAAAGACTGTGCGTACCCCGGTAAAAAGGATCGCAACTGTTCATGATAAACCGTATGGGCCTTGTCATAGAACCCATCACCGAATATGCGGTATAACAATTGGTAGTCACCATGCTTAATCAGGGCCCTTTTTAACTCCATCAAAGCATTTTGCCTTGAGTTAACATCAACGCAGTGTATAGCTGCCGGGTCATCGAGCAGGTAGTCCAGTGCATTACAGCCTGCGCTTGTAATCATCACTATTTTGCTGTTGGGGTTGATGTCGAGTAACTGCCGGTCGATACGAGGATCTTCCCAGCAGGTATTATAAATAAGGTTACTGTTGTGTACTTTCTTGAAAAACTTATCCCTTACGTTGTTTAATGCTTTTTTCATAGTCAAGGTAAAAATCAATGGATATGCTTTACATCACTAGTTAGTAAAAAATTATCATACTAAGCCCGATCCTTTTACTTTTGCAGCGTGAGAAAAGACAAAGTTTCTATTTCGCTGTATGATGCCACAACTATTAAGGATTTACCCTGGCAGGAATACTTGCATGGTGAGCATTATCGGTTGTACCTAGAGCCGCTTGTTACAAAAGGAACCCGTCTTTTCGTTAGAAACATAGACGTGGAGATGAAAGTTTTAGGAGTGGATAATATCCTGATCCCAGTATCTTTTGGCACCGACAAAAAGCATACTTCTTACGTTGCTTCACTGCTGTCGCAACAAGTTGATTATACCCGGGAAGAAATTCTGCAGAGCGACAAATACAGTAAAACAGTAAAAACCTTAGCCAGGTGGTTTTTTCCCCTATTCAGGACAATGGCCCAAAGCCTTGGTGTAGAAAAAACGGTATATGTAAATAACTGGCTGCTTTCAACCAATCTGTACGATACGCTGAGTACAGAACAAATTAGCAGCATGCTGAATTTCCTTCGTACCAAATACCCTGAATATGCTGTGATGTTCCGTTCAGTAAACGAAACTACAGATCCTGAGCTATTCCGTACATTACAGGCACTAAATGCTATTCCGCTGGTAAGCCGTCAGGTATACTTATTACACCAGGACAAAAAGAAATATAAGAAAAAGCGCCCCTTTGTTACGGATAAAAAATATTGGGAGAAAAGAAAAGACTTACGCTGGTTCGAAGGCAATGGTTCGCTCACAACAAGCATAAACAAC
>CAZIWJ010000035.1:0-21633 GCA_964542855.1 uncultured Roseivirgaceae bacterium | reverse complement strand
CTCCTCGTTATAGGTAATAATCAGGGCAGAAAGCTTTATTTCGGGCATACTGATTTATTTCAACTTGAATGAGCCACTCCACTCAACCGAAAGAAGAAATCCAATAGCCTGCCCCAGTTCCCCGAAGTCGGCAGCCAGGGCAGCTTTGGTATTTAATTGAGGGAGGAATACCCCCTGCCCAGTTACTTCAAACAGTACATTCCAACTCCTGCGCGCCGGGTTAAAAACGTATTCCAGGTCCGGGTTTGTACGGCTTTCCCAGTTGTACCGTCCGTTATTGGCCCCGGCGTAGCTCCCCTTATTTAGCGTAGTG
Source organism: uncultured Roseivirgaceae bacterium (assembly GCA_964542855.1). GTDB lineage: Bacteria > Bacteroidota > Bacteroidia > Cytophagales > Cyclobacteriaceae > CAZIWJ01. The sequence goes on along the minus strand of CAZIWJ010000035.1, from coordinate 21,320 downwards.
GTGACCAGTCCCCGGTAAGAAACTTTCCTGTGCAGCCATCCTGAAGCCCCCAGGTGCCAGGAGCGAATCCGATTATTGATAATGAACGATTGATCGCTATTGTTGAAGACGGCATTCTCACCTAAAACAGCGATCATCCGGGTTTCAGTACCAAACAGCGGATTGCCTACAATCCTGTCCCGATGGGTATATCCCGACTGATAAGCATAATTATTGTAATAATCGTCCCTTCCGCCATATTCAAACCCAAAGTTATTGGTCCCAATATTATCAGGTAGCCCGGGCCCGGACTGGTGTACCGTGTTCATGTACTCAAACACCATACTGCCTAGTATGGGCTTTTGTTCTTCATGGAATACCAGTTTAAAGCCCGCCTGCTGGTCCTGGCTGAACGGCAACTGACGCACGCTGTTCCGGTCTTCGTAAAACTGCTGGCTGTAAAGCGTTACTTTTACCGGGCCAACCGCAAAATTAATCCGGGCATCCACGTTACCCAACTGGCTGCCCAACACGTTAATTACATCCCCGCCCGGAGCCCCTTCCCTGCCCGGTTGGGCCGTTACTACCCGCCAGTAGTCTGCCAGTGCAGATGGAACAGGATTACCATTCCTGTTACCTCCCCACAGGGCCAGGTGATTTAACCCTGCTTCGAAGTTCACTTTACCGGGGCCAATGCGTACGTAGGCTCCTTTTTCGTGCAGTAAGGGATTACGAATAACCCGGTCGGCCTCCAGCCACCCGTGGTTGTAATATCCTTTAATGGCCAGCCAGTTGGCTGTGAATGGAATACGCCAGTAGTCGGTTAAACGGATTTCAACCCTGGGTACCGGCCGGGCGTTCGGGCTTATAATAAACGATCCCGGAGAAAGTTCATCGTCAATGCTGGCACGGGTTAATTCCCTCATTCCCCCCCAAATTTCTATCAGCTTCCAGCGAACCCCCAGGTACCCCTGCTGTAAGCTAACCTGACTTTTATCATTGGCCGGTAAGTTCACATTAGCCGTTAACCGGGCAGAAATATCGAGCCCATCCTGGTTTTCATAAGGAAGAAAAACATCATTTCGCAAAAAAGCAGACAACGGTTCATCTTCCAACTGGCCCCAGCGGTTACTCACCAGCCAGAGTGGCTGGTAACCGGCCGAAGAAACGATTCCTGTGAATGAGGTTGAATAGGAAATACTATCGGCAAACTGACCGCAGGCTACCTTAACCTGTACCATCAATAGTATGACAAGAAATGCTCTTACCATCAGTTTTTTACTTTTTCAGTTAATTTACTGTCCAGATCTTTATCAACGGTAATGAAACCGCCAATAACAGCTGCTGTTGCAGTAATAACAAAAAATAACAGGGTAAAAGAAATGGAAACGCCCTCCAGGATGGGCAGGTATTTGTAACCGTACAGGAAAACCAGTTCCCTCGCACCTACCCCGGCAATAGTAAAAGGTAAAACCGCTACGGTAGAGGATACCTGGAATAAAGCCAGGTAGTCGGTAAAATTTTCTCGTATCCCCAGGCTGAACAGCAACAGGAACGCAGTAAGCACCTGGGTTAATTGCACTCCGAACGACCACAAACTGCTTTCCCAGAACTGGGGGATATGCATGCTGAAAAACAGCCGGGTAAACCCGTAAAATGCCGGTAGGGCCAGTAACACCAGGCCTGCGCAAATCCAGGGTAAATGCTCGAATTGCAAACTTAGTGAACTGGCAGCCAGCAACACCAAACCCAGAATAAGTAAAAAGGCCAGTCCGCTGATGCGGTCGTAAAGCATGGTCCCGATTAATTTACGGGTTTTCACCTCGTAAGCCCGGTTCAACAAAAAAACCTTGTAGCCATCTCCCCCAATGGAGCCGGGAAGGAACAGGTTGTAAAACATTCCGATGTACAGTAATTTAACATTAAACCGGTGGGCCATTGTAACCTCGTGCGCTTCCATAAGCGCTTTAAGACGAAAAGCGGCAAGGATCTTGGAAAACTGGAAACCCACCAGGCTGAGGAGAAGGAAGAAAAAATTGGCTTGCAATACATTTTTCCACACCTCCCTGAAATTTACCTCCCGGAACACAAGCCAGAGTGCCAGGCTGGTAATGGTCAGTTTGAGTAGAAACCGTACCGACCTCGGAATTTTATCGAGAAACCTTTTAATCAATCGTTATTAAAATTAATTACCTCAAAGTTCCGGGCATCAAAGTAGTCGTCGAAACCAAAGTCAGTATGGATCAGGATGCCCCCCAGGAGAATTATTTTTTTTGCAGTGAATTCTCCTTTCATGCGCTCAACCGTTTCGTGCATCTTCTGGTTAATAATTTCATAAAGCACGTTGGTTATTTCTCTTACCGGGTTGGAGTTATTCAGGAAGCGGTCTTTATGAGGTGCAACAAGCGATTCGAGGATAAACTGCTGGTAATCGTTTTCATCTTCTACGGGCTGGTGATTGGGGTTATCCTGGAATTTTTTCAGCGCTCCCATTAGTGCACCACAGGTAGGCCCGGATTTTTCCACGCGGGGCCGGTGCATTTTACCCAATTCACCATCGAGGGTTACACCTACGTGCGGACCGTATAACAGTAAGGCTGCCCCATCGTCGGGAATATGGTGAGCAAAAGCGCCCATCCCGGTATTGCCAGCAAATGGTAAACCGCCAAGTCCTCCCAGATTAAACGGACCGAAAAGCACATCGAAAAAATTTACTGCCGGTTGGGTAATATCATCGGAACAAAACGAGGTAGCCAGTAGTACCCTGGAAATTTTAATATTGTAGTCGCTCTGCATAATACCCAGGTAATGGATCGATGTATCTTTAGCATCGAGTGCGTTGGGGTAATAATACTTAACAATGTCGTCGAATTTTCTTTGTAGCATCTTATCCAGGTTAAATTTTCTGATGCATGTGTATTGTTAAATCGTAAAGGTATGAAAGTATAACGAAGGATATTCAAGACGACCGGGTTATTTCAACAGCTTCAGCAGGTGATTCCCTGTAACTCTTAGAAACCTGAGCAAAACTTAGCCCGGAAAACCGGTTTTGCTGGTAACTTTCTTTTTAAACTGAAGAGGTGAAATTACCAGTTGCCCGGTCACGGTTCGTGTTGATATTAATACAGTCATTGCCTTTCTGATTTGGCAATTCATAGGTAAAACCAATGCTGCTGTTGTATACTTTAAAAATGATGGTTAGCCGACGGCTGGTGTCGAGCGACTCCTGCAAACTGATCGTTAACTCATTATAAGGATTGAAAGGGGCGTTTTCATTGCTGCCCTCATCCTCATTGGTAAACTGCCGGGTGGCAGATTCAATAATTTCAAAATTGTTTTGTAACGACGGTGCGTTACGCAGGCTGAAGCCAAAATAAGCCGTGTCAACCACCAGGCTATCTTTGAAGTGAACCACGTAGTTAGGGGCACCCTGGCTGTTTAACTGAAAATTAAGGGTAAGGTGGCCACTGGGTGAAGATACAGCGGTAGGATTAGCAGAGGTAGATTCAATATCAGATGAGCTGATACAGGAAGCAAGTAGTAACAGGGCAAGGAGAGCACAGTTCTTCATTAATGGATAGCTTTTCTCCGAATTTAATGATTGCTCTTAAATATTGAAACTTATTCGAGTCAGGTCAGGTAGAGCACTAATTGCGTTTTTTTAAGCCTGGTTTAGTTAGTTTAACGATATTTTAAAATTGTTGCCGTTTAACGGAAAATCCTCGTTACAGGAATGGACCAGGATTTGCAGTTCGCCTGGTTTTTCTGCAGGATGAATAATCAGTTCCCGTTGCCAGGACATGGTGAAGCAAACCGGGTTGTCCGTGTCAATGAGCACGTTGAATACATTACCCTTACTTCTGTTTTGCTGTTGCTGAATAAGCACGCATTCAATGTATTTTTCAGGTACCTGGCTTAGAAACTGAATATCTTGTAATGTTCCTACACTATCGTTGTTAAGGTTGTTATAATCCATATCATTTCTTGGTTAGTTTCAATATACATAAGAAAAACGACAAGGATTGAACCAACGCTGAACATTGGATAGACTATCACAATGTTTCTATGTATTGTAAGCCATTAATGATTAAAATACCACCTGAATTATGATATAATATACGATTTTAGTTTAACGGGGCAGGTTCAACCATAATTACTTCTTCCTTTTCTACAATCACCTGGCCCGGATACAGCCCTTTTGCCTTTCTTACGTATTTTTTTGGCGTGTATATGACCGGGCACAACGTATCTGTTTTTCTTTTGGAAAACCAGGCTGCTAGCTGAGCAGCTTTCTCCAGTACCGGGTTGGGTATTTTTTTTCCGGGAATCTGCTTCACCAGTACGTGAGAACCGGGCACGTCTTTGGCGTGTAACCAAAGGTCATCTTTCCAGGCATATTCCCGGATCAGATCATCATTATGCCTGGCACTTTTACCCACCAGTACGTCGTATCCTTCAATCATAAACTTACGGTACGGTACAGCCTGCTGCTGCCCTGCACTGGTCTTCTCCAGTTCGTGTTCCCGGATGTACTGACGAATCGACTTTACGTCGTCAAGTGTTTGAATATCATCAATTTGCGTATAAATATTTAATAATTGTTCCTCCTTGTTATGCAGGTTTTCCTTCAGTTCGCCAATTTCAATTTTCTGGTTTTTGGCTTTTCGGTAAAAGGTTTCTGCATTTTTCTGTGGTGGCAGTTGTTTATTCAGCTTAATTTTCACCGGTTCCCCGGTGTAAAAGTTATTCAGGGTTACCTTGTCGGTTCCCTCCGGGATTTCGTGCATATGAGCCATAACCAGGTCGCCCATGAGTTGCCAGTTCATTTCATGCTCAATTTTCTGCAGCTTCTGCTCGGTTTTACTAATATAATTTTCTGTTTGCTTTGCCTTTTTCTGCAGCTGCTTCAGTATTTCACCTTTTTCTTTTTCCGTTGAATACTTCCGGATGTAGGTTAGAAAAAACGTATTTACTGCTTCCAGCGGATCACTAAACTCCTGCTCCAGGGTGCCCATGGGTAATAAACTGAAGTGTAACTTGTCGTTTATGGTACACAAGTAATATTTATTCAAATTAAGTAAATCTAACAGTTCATCTACGAGAGCCCACTGTTGGGTTTTGTCTTTCTGATCAAAACCATGATTTTGTAGCCACTCCACCGGTAGCTTGCCGAATGTGGGAAATAACGATTTTAAGGGTTGTTCACTGGTTAAAAATGCCTCTTTACTTTGGTCTATCACACGATCGAGATGATCCAGATTAATTTCCTGGTCTTTTACCAGCTTCTTCTTAAAAAGTGAAAAAGATTTTCCATCCTTGCATAAGATAATATTTGAGCGGTTACCGTGCAGTTTAAAAAGTAGCGCATAATCACTTTCATCACCAGCATGGAAGTGAATGCTAAAAGCCCGTTCGTTCAGGTACTGCCGAATGTGGGTTACGGGCCTATCCAGGACTTCATTGAATAGATTAACATTGTTTTTTTTTGCACGCGCAAACCGTTCCGGAAAATAAAGGCAGGAAAAGTTGCCGCTCAGATGAGCCTTAATGTAATATTCAACGCCTTGTTCATTTCCAAATCCAAGCACGAGTTCCTCCCGGTTCTGTGAAAAGCAGGCCAGCAATTTTTTGCCTTTCAGCATTGCTGATAATGATTTACTCAACTGTTTAATGAAATAGTAATTGTTATGCACCGATAAATCGAGTTAATGAATGGGGTAAAATACTCCAGCTTATACAATAGCGGTAAACCGAAAAAGTTTGATTTTAGCTACATCCTGTCAGGGCAAGCGATCAGCCTAAGGCAATTTTATATTCCAGGTAAACCCACTTATAATTAAGCAATTAAAAATTAAAGAGCATGTCGGGATTTGTGATTGCATTAAGTATGATGATAGTGATGTGTTTTACCGGTTACCTTACCCTGGATTTATTCAGGTTGTATCGCCTGAAAGACTTCATAAAGAAATCGCGAAAACCTTCGGTTAAAAAACAGCGAAAAGACCCGGTTAGTGCCGATTAACTTTGTCATTAATCATGCCAGGGTAGTTATCTTCCTGTTTTTCCAGTGCTACCCGGGTTCGCGGTAGTGAATCGGGATAATTTTTTTGAATAAATTTAATGATTTCTTCCCGTACGTAAACCCGAAGGTCCCAGGCTTCCGGAGGGGTTCGGGCCCCGACCAGCAGCCTCGATTCCACCACCCGGTCGGTGGCGTTTGTTACCTGTAATTTTGCTACTTCGCCATCCCATAACGGGTGGTCTTTAACCAGTTCGGTTAACTTCTCCCGAATGGCATCGAAAGGAATATTATAATCGGTGTACAGGAAAATGGTTCCTAATATATCGGTAGAATTTTTGCTCCAATTCTGAAATACTTTATCTATGAAGTAAGTCGATGGCATCACCAGGCGACGGCGGTCCCATGTTTTCACGACCACGTAAGTAAGGTGAATTTCTTCAATCCGCCCGAAATCGTTTTCTACAATTACCATATCATCAATCCGGATGGGCTGGGTAAGGGCTAACTGTACGCCGGCCAGAAAGGTGCCGATTAATTTCTGGGCGGCAAAACCCAGCACAATACCTGCCACACCAGCCGATGCAAAAAGGCTTACCCCGATACTTCGAACCGAATCGAAGGTCATGAGCGAAATTACAATGGCAAGAAAGAAAATAACCGCATTAATAATCCGCTCGAAAATCTGGAACTGGGTTTGTACCTTCCGGGCGTCGAGAGGATCTTCGGCGTTCGGATCAATTTTATCAACCGTAAGCAAACGAATAATATTGATTACCCGGGTAATTAGAAAAGCCACTGAAAGGATGGCTATAATTTCCATAACGTGGGCCAGTGCCCGCACCAGTAAGTATTCACGGGCCAGAATGCTAAAAGGAATGAACAGCAATGACGCAAAAGTGAGAAAGGCAAGCGGCCGGTTTAGCTTTCCTTGAATAAATGAATAGCTTTCACGGCTGAGCTTTTTCAGTATAACCTGGCTAAACTTTTTAATTGACAAAAATACCACCAGCGCTGTTATCAAAGCCCCCCCTGTTGCCACCAGGATATTCACCACCGGGTTCTCCCAATCGAGACTATTAAAAAATTCTATCACTGCTCTATAATTTGAAACCTATTCCCCACTCTACTACTTCGGCAACGCCTCCGTGGGTTTTCAATTGTAAAGATAAACATAAAGCGTCGGTTAACAGGTATCTCAATCCGTATCGCTGGTACAACCTGCGTTGTAAATGAGAATAAGGCTGGTAAACGTACACACCTATTTGGGTAACTAACGACAACCGGTTTGCGTAAAATTCATGCCCTGCAAACACGCCCGCTCTTCGGTGGTCGTAAAGTTTATCTTCCTGTCCGTACTCGAAACGTTCTCTAATTTCCCGCTTAATTGTATTACTGAAAAATGCGTCCGCCCCAACGGTCACGCTGGATATTCGAGATAGTTGCCAGTTGGCCGATACATTATACGAAGTATACAAAAACCTTTCGCGGATATTTTTCCCGGCCAGGTCGCGCGACATATTAAGCCCCCCATTTGCCTGGAAAAAAAGATAGAAAGCATTTTCTTTCAGCTTCGTAGATTTTTCAGGTTGGAAATCAACATCCAGCCGACCAATTTTTCTGGCCAGGTTCAGGCTCCCGTAAATTACATTTATTCCACTGTTAGGCTGCGTCCAGGAACCGTTGGAAAAATGCCAGATGCCCGTCTCCAGGCCGGCCAGCCAGTATTTCCCGGCCTGCATGTAATATCCCAGTTTTCCGTGCATATTAAAGCTTAGTGAAGAACTCAGGGCATTATTGGCCCGGTTTGCCTCCAGGTTAAAAGGTTGGGAATGAATGCCGATGCCGGTACCCAGCCGAAACCTGAGCGATGAATGCTTTCCCGAAAAAACCCTGAACTTCATGAATGGAGCAATGGCTACCGATTTCCCAAGCACTTCGGGAAAGCGATAGTCGATCCAGCCCATGCCCAGCCCAACTTCCGGATAATTTAGAAAGCTTTCCCAATCCTGGTATCCGTATGTTTGTTTAGAAATAACCAGTTCCACCCCCTGCGGGTGAGTATTGGCCAGCCCCTGCATGTCTTCGTTGTGCTCCAGGATGAAACCTTTAAAGGTACTGAAACCGGCCTTCCAGGTATATTGCTGGCCTGATGCTGAGAAAGGGAGTACCAGCACGAGGAAAAACCACAGATTATTTAGTAAATAGCGGGAACAAACCATTGAGCGAAGGCTTATGAGCATAAACATATTAAAGCTTGTAAAAAAATTTGGTAATCAAAAAGCAGTTAACGACATAACCTTTCATGCCCGAAAAGGCGAAATTACTGGTTTTCTTGGGCCTAACGGCGCCGGAAAGTCTACCACCATGAAAATTGCCACCTCCTACCTGATGCCCACTTCGGGCAGCGTACAGGTTGCCGGGCTGGATGTGCTGGAGCAACCGCTGGAAGTTCGTAAAAAACTGGGATACCTGCCAGAACACAACCCACTGTACTTAGATATGTACGTTTGGGAATACCTTCGCTTTATTGCCCGAATACATGGCCTTCCAAATGTAGAGAAACGGATTATGCATACCATTAATCAGTGTGGGCTTGAGCGCGAGCAGCATAAAATGATCGGCAGTTTATCGAAGGGCTACCGCCAGCGGGTAGGGCTGGCCCAGGCGCTGATCCATGACCCGGAGGTATTAATTCTGGATGAACCAACAACCGGGCTGGACCCGAACCAGATTATTGAAATCCGGGAGGTTATCCGTGCCGTAAGCCGGGAAAAAACCGTATTACTTTCCACTCACATCTTACAGGAGGTGAAAGCCATTTGCAATCGGGTCATTATCATTAACCGCGGTAAATTAATCGTTAACAAGCCCATTCAGGAGTTGGAAGGGGAAAGCCACACAAAACAGGTAAAAGCCCGTTTTAACAAGCCGGTTGAACTCGAAGCGTTTAAGCATAAACCCTTACTAAAGGACATCAATTACGGCGATGACCAGCATAACCTTTTAATTAATACTGCTCATAACCCCGACCAAATCCAGTTATTAATTTACCAGGTAGCAGCCGAGCAGCAACTGCCTCTGCTAGAATTAAAAGCGCAGGAAAAAACCAACGACCTGGAATCAATATTTCGTAGCCTCACGACCTCAAATGCAGCTAACGATTCCGCTCAGCCAGTATCCTGAGCCCTTCCAGGGTATGGGTGTTACTAATGTGGGCAAATAAATTGGTAAGAGGGGCTATCGTATTTACCAGCCCACCCGTGGCAACAGCCTGGAATGGATCGCCCAGTTCCCGGTGGGCTTCCCTAATAATTTTCTCTACCAGTCCGGCGTAACCCAGCAACACCCCCGACTGAATAGCGTGCACAGTGTTTTTGCCCAGTACCGTTTCAGGGGCAACCAGTTCTACGTAAGGTAATTGGGCCGTATTGGTACTCAAGGCTTTGATGGCAGACTCCAGGCCAGGGGCAATTACCCCGCCTTCAATTTTACCTTCCGTGGTAACGGCAACGAACGAGAGGGCCGTCCCGAAATCGGCCACCAGCGTATTTCCTCCATAATTATAGAAGGCAGCAACTGCATTAGCCAGCAGATCAGAACCGATTTCCCTGGGATTGTCTATGGTAAGGGTAAGCCCGGTATCCAGTTCTGTGGAGACCATTATCGGGTTTACTCCAAATAAAGAGCTGGCCACTGAGCGAAAGGTGCCACTGAGTTGAGGAACCACCGAGCTAACAATTACCTGATCAATAATTCCCAGGTCGATCTGGCTGTTGCGCAAAACAGCACTGAAAAGTACAGCGTACTCATCTGAGGTTTGGCGGGCATCGGTTTTTACCCGCCAGTGATTAACCAGCTGGTGATTGAATAATCCGAAGGCTATGTTGGAATTTCCAACGTCGATTGCCAGTATCAATAGCGAGTCGATTCGTACACTTCTTTAAAGTGCAAATGATTGGGATAAATTTTAAAATATTTTTCGGCAACAAGCTCGTAGAGCATGTCTTTTAACTGATGAATGTTATCTGTTTTAGTAGCCGAAATACAAATGGAGTTATCGTGATGCTTTTTCACGTATTGTTGTATTTTTTCGTACTGGGTCAGTTCTTCCGGATCTTCCTCGTGTGTTGGTATGTGCTTATCCAGTTTGTCGGTTTTGTTAAAAACCATCACCGTGGGTTTTTCCAGTGCTCCAATATCTGCCAGTATACTGTTAACAATATCAATGTGTTCGTCGAAACCCGGGTGAGAGGCATCTACCACGTGAACCAGGATGTCGGCTTCACGAACCTCGTCGAGGGTAGACTTGAAACATTCAATCAGGGTATGGGGAAGCTTACGGATAAAACCAACCGTATCGGTAAGCAGGAAAGGAATTTTACCCACCACTACTTTACGAACAGTAGAATCGACGGTGGCAAATAATTTATTTTCGGCAAATACTTCAGCTTTTGCCAGCCTTCTCATAATGGTAGATTTACCCACGTTGGTGTAACCCACTAACGCCACTCTTACTTCATTTCGGCGGTATTTACGGCGGGTATTGCTCTGCTTATCAATTTTTTCAAGCTTTTTACTAAACTGAGAAATTTTATCTCGAATAATCCGGCGGTCGGTCTCGAGTTCTTTTTCACCCGGCCCACGCATGCCGATGCCCCCTTTTTGTTTAGACAAGTGCGTCCACATTCGGGTTAGGCGAGGAAGTAGGTACTGGTACTGGGCTAATTCTACCTGCGTTTTGGCCTGGGAGGTTTTGGCCCGTTGGGAAAAAATATTCAGGATTAGCAGGCTACGGTCCAGGATCTTGCATTTAAATTCCTTCTCAAGGTTTCGTACCTGTGAGGGAGAGAGATCGTCATCGAAAATAACCATATCTATTTTACGCGAGGTAACGTATTCTTTCACCTCCTGTAATTTTCCCCTGCCGACGAATGTTTTTACGTCGGGCTGTTCAAGTTTCTGAACGAAGGTTTGCATTGTTTTAGCCCCCGAAGTCTGGGCCAGGAACGCCAGCTCATCGAGATGGTCCTGAACAGTTTGCTTACTGATTTCGTGGTTGTAAAGTGCCACAAGGACGGCGGTTTCCTGCTTTACAGCAGTAGAAAAAGTTTTTGCCATGCAGAATATTTAGTGTTTCATATTTTTAACGTGTTAAACTTATTTATAAGTTCAGAAAAAAAATTCTCAAAGTACAGGCTAAACCGGTTTAAAAGGCCGAAGTTTATTATTTCTAACGTAAGCAGTCTTTCCTTTCCACTGAATGCGGGTCCAGGCGTCCTTTGTCTCAAGCATCTCAACCATATGGCCGGAACGGCTTACGTTAAGCACCCGCCCCCCTGCGGAAGGCGCATCCATTATAAGCGTATTATTATCTTCAATAATTGCCATATCGTTAAGCAAATTGGTATTTAGCCAGATAAACAGCACAAATGATATTACAACACTGAACACTCCGTAAACTTTCGGATACCAGTTCATTTTAACCACAACCAGCATTCCGGCCAGGACCAACCCCAGCAAGGTATAAATAATGAACTGCCGGTAATGATTCAGCCAAACGATAATTAGTTCAGCTTCGGAGTATTCGTATCCCTGTATGCCCTGCTCTGCAGCCAGACTTTCTATTTTAGTCTGTACCGAACGGTCGTTCGTCATCAAGAGATAATGGTGCAGGTAATAAAGGGTTTGTTCGTAATTTTCCAGGGCTTCATTAATGAAGGCCATTTTAATTAGCATAGCCGGGGTGGCAATTTCTGCCCGCTCGAACATTATTTTATAAAATTTGAACGATTCGGTGTATTTCTGCTGTTGGTAAAGCGAATCAGCATTTTTAAGGTATGATTCATACTCCTGGGCTAACCCGATTTGAGTAAATAATAACAGGAAAAACAGAATTTTTAATTTTTTTATGTTCAACTTTTGGGATTTAAAATCTAGCTCATACATTTGCATCTCCATTTGGAAAAACAGCGTTAATTGACAGTAAACATATACCTAACGACTGGCTAGCTCAGCTGGTAGAGCAACGCCCTTTTAAGGCGTGGGTCCTGGGTTCGAACCCCAGGCCAGTCACTTTAGCCCACTCAAACGAGTGGGCTTTTTTATTGTACCACCCTACCATCTTATCAGTGCCGATGCCCAGGTAAATCCACTTCCGAAAGCAGCCAGGCACACCAGGTCATTATCTTTAATTTTACCCTGTTGCCAGGCTTCGCTCATCGCCAGTGGAATGGAAGCGGCCGTGGTATTACCGTAGTGCATAATATTATTATACACCTGCTCGTTACGCAAATTAAATTTTTTCTGCACAAACTGGCTGATTCTCAGGTTAGCCTGGTGAGGAAAAAGCAGGTCTATATCTTCCGGCTTATAATTATTAGCCGCCAGTGCTTCCTGAATAACTTCAGAAAACCGGGTTACGGCATGCTTAAACACGAAATTTCCGTTCATGTAAGGGAAAATACCTTCTCCCTCGGCCACCATTTCTGGCGTAATCCTGGGGATGTTCCTACTGCTGCCTACGTCTTTCACACACAGTTCGTCGGCGTGTTTTCCTTCACAGTGTAAGTGAGTGGAAAGTACACCCTTATCTTTTTCATCGGTAGCCTGAAGCACCGCAGCCCCGGCTCCATCGCCAAAAATAACCGAAACCGAGCGTCCGCGGGTACTCATATCCAGGCCGGAACTATGAATTTCTGATCCAATAACCAGTACAGTATCGTACATACCGGTTTTAATAAACTGATCAGCAACGGAAAGAGAATATACAAACCCTGAACACTGGGCTCTAACATCGAGCGCAGCAACAGTATCGATACCCAACGCTTCCTGTACAAAAACCCCTGAACCCGGAAAATCGTAATCGGGGCTAAGGGTGGCAAAAACAATAAAATCAATATCCTCCGGTTTCAGGCCGGCATTATCAATGGCCATGCGGGCAGCCCGGGTTCCCATGTTGGCAGTTGTATCTTTGCCCAGTTCGAAATACCTGCGCTGCTTAATACCGGTGCGTTCCTGTATCCATTCGTCGGAGGTATCCATGTAACGGGTTAAATCGTTGTTGGTAACTACCTTATCGGGCACGTAATGACCGAGCCCTGCAATTTTAGAATTTCTCATTTTTGGGATATACAATTATGTGAACTATGCTATATAAACAGCAATACAAGATATTGAATACAATTTTACTAATCTTCGGTTTTTATTCATAAAAGCCGCTAAATTTCACCTGAATTATTAAAATAACCAGTTTTGCTGTTCGCTCTAACCCAATATTAACACAATACCTCTTTTGCTATGAACAAGAAAGTAATGCTAATGATCCTGGACGGTTGGGGGTTTGCCGAAAATCCGGAAGTAAGTGCGGTCGACCAGGCCAATACCCCGTTCATCGATAGCCTGTACAAACAATACGCCAACTCGCGCCTAAATGCCTCTGGCGATGCGGTTGGGCTACCGGAAGGACAAATGGGTAATTCAGAAGTTGGCCACATGAACCTGGGGGCCGGCCGAAAGGTTTATCAGATGCTGGCAAAGCTCAACATGGAGGTTTCCCAGGGAAGGATGGCAAAAAACGTTACCCTGAATGCTGCTTTCGATTATGCGCTTACAAACAATAAAAAGGTGCACTTTATGGGGCTGGTTTCCGACGGAGGCGTGCACTCGCACATCAACCATTTAAAAGGGCTTTGTTCCGCAGCACAGGGATACGGGCTAAAAGACAGGGTTTTTGTGCATGCTTTTACCGACGGGCGCGATACCGATGCCAAATCGGGCGCTTTGTTCATTAGCGAGTTACAGAAGCATATGCAATTAACAACCGGTAAACTCGCTTCTGTTACCGGCAGATACTACGCCATGGACCGCGACAAGCGTTGGGAACGCATTAAGAAAGCTTACGATGCAATGGTTTACGGAGTTGGTAAAGTTGGGCTGGACCCGGTTCAGGCCGTGGAATCTTCTTATTTTACCGATGTAACCGATGAGTTTATTTTACCCATTGTGGTAACTGACCGAACCGGTAAGTCTGTAGGCAAAATAGAAGAGGGCGACGTGGTAATTTCGTTTAATTTTCGTACCGACCGTGCCCGGCAAATTACCCAGGCCCTTACCCAGCAGGATTTCCCGGAACAGGGCATGAAGAAAATGAGCCTGTATTATCTTACCATGACCGAATACGACGAAACGTTTAACGGGGTACGCGTAATGTACCGGAATGAAAACCTGGTGAACACCCTCGGTGAAGTGCTGGAGCAAGAACAAAAAAAACAGATCAGGATCGCCGAATCGGAAAAGTATCCCCACGTTACTTTCTTTTTTAACGGTGGTCGGGAAACACCCTTTGAAGGAGAAAACCGAATCTTATGCCCCTCACCTAAGGTGGCCACTTACGACCTCCAACCCGAAATGGCTGCTGAGGATATTCGCGATAAAATTATTCCTGAACTAGAAAGTAAAAGTGCAGATTTCATCTGCCTAAATTTTGCCAACCCCGACATGGTGGGGCACACCGGTGATTTTGAAGCGGCCATCAAGGCCTGCGAAACCGTTGATGCCTGCGCCAAAGCGGTAGTGGAAAAAGCTCTCGAGAATGATTATGCCACTCTGATTATTGCCGATCACGGCAACGCCGACCGGATGAAAAACGAGGACGGATCGCCGCATACGGCTCATACCACCGTTCCGGTGCCCTGCATCCTGGTGGATGAATCGTATAAAGGCCAAATTAAAGAAGGAATACTGGGCGATATCGCCCCTACCATTCTGAAGTTGATGGGCATTGAAAAACCGAAGGAAATGACTGGTAAAAGCCTTTTAACAGAAACGTAATAAAACGAAAACAGAATGGAGTTAGCAACTACCCACAGCGCCTGTTTTCCCGAAGGCTCTGGCTGTTCATAAGAAAGTTAAATTTTTATAGCACTTTAATTTCTTTATGAACTTATCATTTTCAGTTAATTGTAAGTTTAGTACTTATCTGTTTAAGATCCCCTAAAACCGGAATTATTGCCCGGTTGATGATTTACAAATAGAAGGTAACTGGTGGGCTGGGGGTTTACGAAAACACCAAACCGTTCTCCCGGGGCAAAACCCTGGCCGAGTTGGAATATCTGGATGTTCACGTAGACTTCGTTGTATTTGCCAGCATGGGCGATATGGATAAAGTAGTTCGTGATGTAATTCTGTTTCTTTCGTTACGCAGCAAAAAAAACCTTTTTTCCAGGTATTTTCTCCGAAAGAGAGGAAACTACCGTATTACCTTTACCTCGTCTTCGGCAACGGGTGCCATTATGATCATCGTTGAATGTGAACACAACGGTAAGCGATTTCGAAATACTATTGCTTTAAATCAGGCGGAGTTATAGTATATTGGAGATCATGGAACGGAAACACATCACCTCTGAAATTAATAAACTGGACCCCGTTAATGACCACCAGCAGATGGTGCACTTACTGGTTTGTTATGCTTTTCCGTGGGATTGGGAAAGAGCCATGGAATTTGCTCTTTTCCGTACTTTTGCCGTTCCTTCTGGCTCTGAATTATTGCTGAAAACCGGTGAATTCACCAACCGTCCCCGCAAGCGTTACGACGATACCGAGTTGCTGATGTACGAAACCATTGAAAATGGTTATGATTCGGAACGTTCCAGGCGTGCCCTAAGAAGGGTGAACCAGATGCACGGTCGTTACCATATTCCGAACCGGGAAATGCTTTATGTACTTTCCACCTTCATTTATGAACCGGTTCGGTGGATGGAACAAAATGCCTGGCGGCCGCTGACTTCAAAAGAAAAAGTAGCATTGTTCCTTTTTGTAACGGAAGTGGGCCGGAGAATGGGAATTAAAGATATTCCGGCCCATTACGACTCGTTCGAACAGTTTAATCGCAAACACGAAAAAGAAAATTTCAGGTATGCTGAAAGCAACCGGCTGGTAGGCGATGCTACCGTAAATCTTTTACTTTCCTTTTATCTGCCATCCTGGGCTTACCCGTTGGGAAGGACATTCCTCTACGCTATGATGGACGATTTATTATTAGAGGCCATGAAGTACCCTAAACCGCATGCTTTTACCAGGAAAATTATTCGATTGGCTTTAAATACCAGGAAGAGCATACAACGTTACGCCCGGGAAAGAACCACCCCGTGCAGAGGAACTGCCCGGAGAAGGAAAACGTACCCGAAAGGCTATCGGATTGAGGAGTTAGGAACATTTCCCGGGCGCTAAAATACTGATTACCGAAAGTGTTTCTGCAGTGCAGCAGCAATTTCCATTACCCAGGCTACCCCTACGTGCAGTAAAACCCCTCCGAATATACTACGGCTGTAAAAGGCAATCACTCCCAAAATGTAGCCCCCGAATACCGATCCGATAGCTTCTACCGGAGGCTTGCCAAAATGTAAAAAACAATAAGTAACCACCATTGGCAATACCGACCTTCTTCCCAGTAAAGTAGTCATACCTATAACCAGGAACCCCCGGAAAGTAAGCTCTACCGACATGAAGTCCCAACCGTATACCAGTTCGTAAACCAGTACCGGTACCCACTCGGGTACTCCGAGAAAGTGGGCTGCGCTATTAAGCTTGTAGCGGGGATAGTAGCTAATGAACCCTTTTTCAAAGGAAGCAATTGCTATAATCGGTAGCATAATCAACAGCATGGAAAGGTAAGGCTTCCAGTTGAAATTCTTTAGGTTCAGCCCGTACCATCCTACCTCTTTTTTATCGAACAGCTTGTAAAAAAGGGCAAAAGGAACCAGTAAGGTAAACAAGCTATAGGCCTGCCCGAACGTTCGCGCCCCGTAGCTGTACAGTTCACGGGGCAGGTATTCCCTGCTCCAGGTGACGTGGCCGTAAAAAGAACGATCGGCTGAAAGGATTACCAGGCAAAACAGGCTTTTTATCCAGAAATCGGGATTGCTAAATACCCGGTTATCTTTTTCGTAAGCGCTGGTAACCAGTAAGGTTCCGTAATAAGATACACAGTACAGCAGGAAATACCACAGTACGCGGATCACCTTTCCGCGGTCGGCGTCGATAATACTGTCTTCGAAATCGTAGTAATAATTTACACTTACCGTTACCACCAGGAAAGCAAGTACGGTACCGTATTTTTGGAAAGTAAAGTCTTCCTGCCAGAATTTTTTAAGATAACTAACTACCTTTTTCAACGCTCCAGCAGCTCTTTTGCATTTTCGTAAGCAATAGCCGACGGTTGGTCGCCCCCGATCATTTTAGCAATTTCTTCCACGCGTTCGCCTTCATTTAATTTACGGATCCGGCTTACGGCTTTCTCGGCAGTATTGTCTTTGAAAACAAAGTAGTGATAATCCCCTTTTGCGGCCACCTGTGGCAGGTGACTGATGGTAATAACCTGGTGCCGGCTGGCCATTTCCTTCATCATGTTCACCATTTTCAGGGCAATTTCACCGCTCACCCCGGTATCAATTTCATCGAAAATGATCGTTGGAAGCGACATGCGATCGGCCAGGATGTATTTAATGCAGAACATGAGCCGAGAAAATTCACCGCCAGAGGCTACCGTTTTCAGGGGTTGCGGGGCCATTCCCTTGTTAGCAGTAAACAGGAGTTCGATATCGTCAACACCCAGTTCACCGGGTTCAACAATTTTATGGTCAATTTCCAGCCGGGCATCGGGTATTCCCAGGTTCTGAAGTAGCTCAATAATCAGACTGGAGAATTCATTAAAGTATTTCATTCTCAGTTCTGAAAGCGCTTCTGCGTCTTTCATCATGATGCGCCTGGAATCGGCCCTTTTTTGTTGTAATTGCTCCAGTTCCTCGTCGAGATTCAGCACCCGGTTCACTTTTTCGTCGAGGTCATCCTGAATTTTAATCAGTTCCTCTACACTATTCACCTGGTGTTTCTTTTGCAATTTGTAAAAAGTATCGAGCCTTTCCTGCATCTGCGAAATCTTCTCCGGGTCGTAATCTATATCCATGATCAGCCCTTCTGCTTCCGTGCTTACATCGCGCAGTTCAATCAGGCTGCTGTCGACCCGCTGAAGGAGGTTATCGTACTTGGAAGAAATTCCGGCAATTTTATTTAAAGCCTGCGAAATCTGGGCCAGTACAGCATCTACGCTGGCTTCCGACTCATTCAGCAGGTGAATGGTTGTGGCCAGTTGTTCCTTGATGCTGGCGGCATTTTCCATCATTTGCAGGTCTTCTTCCAATTGTTCCTGCTCGCCGGCTTCCAGCTGGGCATCCTGCAATTCTTTTAGCATAAACTGGTTGTAATCACCTTCCTTTCGGAGGTCGTCGGCCCGCTGACGAAGCTTTTGGTAAGCAGTATTGGCCCTTTTGTACTGCAACAAACTCTGACGGTAGGCTTTTATTAACTCATCACTCTGGGCATAATTATCGATCAGGGTTAGTTGATACGTGCTGTCGCCCAGCATCAGGCTATCGTGTTGGCTGTGAATTTCTATTAAAAACCGCCCGAATTCGCGCAGGGTTTCCAGCCTTACCGGCGTATCATTGATAAAAGCCCGCGATTTCCCTCCCGGGTTAATTTCCCGTCGGATAATGCATTCCGGATCGTAATCCAGCGACACCTCTTCAAATATGGGTTCCAGGCTGAACTTACTAACCGTAAATGTACCTTCTATTACACACTTTTTATCTTCATCGTATAACACCCGGGTATCGGCCCGGCGCCCCATCAGCAAACCAATGGCCCCCAGCATAATTGATTTTCCGGCACCGGTTTCACCCGTAATAATATTCAGCGTTTCGGCCGGCTCCATCTCCAGTTCCCTGAGCAGTGCGTAGTTCTTGATTACCAGTGATTTTAGCATGGCTAAAATTGCATCTACATTTAATTAAAAAACAAAGATAAACGGAAAGATCGACAATGAAACGATCTGGATTTGATCTTGCCGATCCGTAAAAACGGCGAACTTCAATTAACCCGGATCAAAACCACCCAATTACGGGTATTCCCTCACAAATATTACGTGGGTGATAATTAACCGGTAAGCAGTGAGCAATAAAGTACGCACAAAATTTACTTGCATTACTGAAGTTGATATGCCGTTAGTAATGAACCTTGTTGCCAAAAACATTCTGCCTGTATGTGTACTCGCCTGGTTGTTTGCTTTTTCAGCACCCAACGATAAGGATTACACTTACAAGACGATATTTATTTACAACTTTATTAAATACATCGAGTGGCCGACTGAAAATACCGATTTTACCATTGCCATTTACAAGGGTAATTCAACGATACAGAACGCATTTAACCAAATGGCCGTTAAAAAATCGAGTGCAACCCAGAGTTACTCCATAAAAAACATTTCCAGTTTGGAAGAAACTGCGTCGGCTCAGATTCTTTTCATTCCTTACGAGCAAAGCGATATCCTGGAAGAAGCCGCTGCAATAGCACGCAAAAAACCGTTACTCATCATTACAGAAAAAGGTGGTTTAATTGAAAAAGGAAGCGGTATCAACTTTATCGTGGTTGATGGGAAACTTCGTTTTGAACTGAACCGCAAAGTACTGGAAGCAGCAAAGCTCAGGGTATCCAGCAATTTACTTAATCTTGCAATACTGAACTAAAACCGGGAACTATTTAATTCATACCTTACTGTTCCGGGATGGCCCTGGCTTCTTGCTTTTACCGGATTAAGTAAGTAAAGCGTAGTGTTGTAGTTTTCAATAAATTACCTCACTTTTGCGAGTCATTTAAAATAGCGTTTTACAGGTAATGAAGGAGGTAAATAAAGATTTACATATCTGTGTAATTGGGTTAGGATATGTTGGGTTACCATTAGCTGCAGCGCTGGCTGAAAAGTTTATCGTTACCGGTTTTGATATTAAGCCAAAACGGATAGAAGAGCTGACTGAAGGTTTTGATAGTACTTTTGAACTGAGCAACAATGAACTAAAGGCAGTTGAAAATAAGATAGCTTACACCGGCAGACTGGAAAATATTCGTGAAGCTTCAGTGTATATACTAACCGTTCCAACCCTGATCGACAGCTTTAAAAAACCAGACCTCAACCCGTTGAAAAACGCATCGGCAATGGTAGGTGAAGTACTCAAACCCGGTGATGTGGTAATTTCTGAATCTACTGTTTTTCCGGGCTGTACCGAAGAAATTTGCGTACCCATCCTGGAAGAAAAAAGCGGTTTAACCTTTAATAAAGACTTTTTTTGCGGCTATTCCCCAGAACGGATCAACCCCGGCGATAAAGAGCATCGCATTCATAATATTTTAAAAGTTACCAGTGGCAGCACGCCGGAGGTTGCTGAGTTTGTAGACGAAATTTACCGGTCTATTATTACTGCCGGAACCCACAGGGCTTCTTCACTAAAAGTTGCCGAGGCAGCTAAAGTAATAGAAAACGCCCAACGCGACTTAAACATTGCTTTTGTGAATGAGCTGGCCATGATTTTTGAAAAATTGGGATTGAATACTACCGAGGTACTGGAAGCGGCCGGCACCAAATGGAATTTCTTACCCTTTAAACCCGGCCTGGTGGGCGGGCACTGCATCGGTGTGGATCCTTATTACCTAACCTACAAGGCAGAAAGCATTGGCTATCACCCGCAGGTCATTTTAGCAGGGAGGAGAATAAATGACGAAATGGGTATTTTCATTGCCAATAAGATGATGAAGTTACTGGTTCGGAAAAATCATCCTGTTAAAGGCTCCAGGGTGCTGGTAATGGGAATTACATTTAAAGAGGACTGTCCGGACATTAGAAACACCCGGGTGGTAGATGTTATCGCAGAGCTGAAAAGTTTTGGTATTGAAGTAGACGTTTACGATCCCCACGCCAGCAAGGAGGAAGTACGGGAAGAATACGGGTTGGAATTAACTGATTATCCTGCCGGCAAGTACAATGGCGTGTTATTAGCCGTTAAACACAAAGAATTTGCTGACTTTAACTGGGATTCTATCATTACTGCGCAGTCAGTTTTTTACGATGTAAAGAGCTTCATTAAAGAACCCTTCGTAGACGCTTACCTTTAACTAAATTTTTTATGCTAAATCCTGATGATCATATTTTAGTAACCGGTGTTGCTGGTTTTATTGGAAATCATTTAGCTTACCGATTGTGTGCCGAAGGTTATCGGGTAACCGGGATTGACAATGTGAACAACTACTACAGCGTACAGCTGAAGCAGGACCGGTTGAAACGGCTTGAACCTTTTAGTAATTTTATTTTTCACAAACTCGACCTGGCCGATCAGCAAGGCATCCTCTCCGTGTTCAGAGATAATAAATTTGATTATGTAGTAAATCTGGCCGCCCAGGCAGGAGTCCGCCACTCGCTGGAATTCCCTCACAC
>CAZIWJ010000034.1:0-21710 GCA_964542855.1 uncultured Roseivirgaceae bacterium | reverse complement strand
CGAGGTATTAACTCTTATATCTGATCCGCTGCTTACCGTAAATGACTTAACCAGGTACGGATTATCAGCACCCATCACCGCTGCAGGCAGCGAATTAAATAACAGGGTGAATGCAAGCAAAAGCTGCAGGAGAGGTACGTTTAATGATTTCATAATTAAGTTGGGTTATTAGTGATTAATCAAATGAATCCAGTTTACTGGTTTCCTTTTCCAATATTGTATAATTTTTCCAAAAATCGGGATCATAGGCATCAAACCGGCTGATTATATTCTCGTCTTTTTCTAATCTTTCCATTACCGGAATAGGTGAAACTTTTCCCTCGTCCTGTTCAGTAACCAATAATTCCTGTCGCAGGGTAAACGTACTGTTAACGTCGATATCGCTTTTTCGGCGTTTGGCTTTTAAATACATTTTCAGGTTACCTTTACTGTAATAGAGGTCCCACTTGCCGTTGTAAGGCCGATAGGTTTGTTTGCCGGATATGTCGAACAGGTCGTATTTAATACCAAACAATCTTAGCAGGGCCCGGGTAGCAAAACCTCCCGGTACGATCTTGTTTTTACTCTTCTTATCTAGCTGGTACTCAATACTTACAAAGGCTTTGCTTTTTTCATCGATGATTACTTTGCCGTTAAATAGCAACTTATTGGTAAAGTTTCTCCCCCTTTCAAAAGTTACTACATAGGCTGGCTTACCGCGGTAACTGGTTACGCCCTCAAAGTGATAATCGTAAAATTTTTTACTTTTCGGGTTGAAGAAATGCTTAAACCTTCCCTCTTCTTCTTCGCCGTAAAAAAGTTGGGGATAACGCACCAGGTCCAGGTCCAGCGCCCAGTAGGGTCCTCCGGAAAACCCTTTCAGTTCCAGCCCGGACGATTCTTCAATAGCCTGTTGCTGATTTTTATCTACCTTACTGCGACCCTTCAGCACTTTAATCTGGTCTTTCAGGCTGGTATCGGTTTTTGCGTAAGGGGCTTTATATACTTCCAGTACAGCTTCCGAAAAGGTAATGTAGGACGTATCGGTGCGGGCCATCTCCCGGTAAAAAATCTGCTGTTTTCCAGGACTGGTGCGATAATTTACAGGAATCTTATCGATCGCTTCCTGTATCAGTTCAAAAGGATCGGTAGGAAGGATTACGACTTCATTTAACAGGTGGGTATCGGCAGTTAAGGTAAAATTGGTTTGCTTGCTGGCAAGCACTTTGCTGACAGAAAATGTTGCCGGTGTAAACCCAATAGATGAGATGGTAAGGCTATCCGACGCCATTTTACCGGGTACAAGCAATCGGAATTTACCAGCTTCGTTACTCACGGTGCCCAGCGAGGAGCCTGATATAAATACATGGGCATAGGGAACAACATCGCCGTATTTTAAATCGATTACTTTACCCTTTAAAGCCAGGGTATCCTGGGCCATTAAACCAGGTGCATAAAGGAATAGTAACCCGAGTAAACGTATCATACCAGTAAGATGCTTTCCTGTCTCGTAATGTTGCATATACTAGAAAAATTACGATAATTAAACCATGAATACTGTAATACTGTGTGCTGATAAACAGGTACTTGGCGCTGCAAGTTACAAGTAGCCTATATGGTAGCGTACAGCACTGTTTACCTGCGAATAGCCAACCGGGCAAACGAATTGCAGGCAGTGTGGTATGATTTACTGTAATGGTAAAAAATCGTTTAAAATAAGGATAACAGCCTCGTTTAACCTAATTGAACAGGCTCATCATCTCATCCCTGAAACGTGGGTTCACTGCCATGGCAATAGCAATAGAAATGACCAGACCAAACAAGGCCCTTGAAGCATCACGAACAATCATTCTTCCGGCTCCGCTTACATTGTCTTTATCCAGACGTAAACGCATGGCCAGTTCCCTGCCACCAAGCAGACCAATAAATGCCCAGGTGGTGCTCATGGGCACCTGACTGCCCAGTAACTTGTAAATCAGGATAATAGCGTACACAAAATCAATAATAGTAGCCGCCCGGATGTCGCGTACTTCGCTTTTTTCGTTTACAATTTTCTGGATTTTATCTCCTCTCAGAAAAAAAAGCAGGCCAAGACCCAGGGTGATGATGGCAGTAAATGCAATGAAGCTCCCGAGGTTTAGCTGACGTGGTAAATATACAGCAATATTGGAAATATCGTGCATAATCCACACCGACCACAGGGTACCACTGGTAAGCCACTGGGCAACCACCCAGATTGCTGGAGCCTTACCGGTAAAATATTTCTGAGAAATTCTGGAAATAGATAACCAAACAATCATACCCAGCGCAAAAGCAATGAAATAAGCTGTAATGCTTTTGTTTAATACTGCTCCTACTGCGCTTGGGCTTGCTGCAAAACAGCTTATCAAGAGAAAACTGGTTGATACCGGAATACGAAAACGGGTAAGGATTAACAGAAATATCGGGGCGCCAATTTGAAGAAAAGCAAAATTATCAGGCTGAGGAAATGATAACGTCCCGTCATTTTCTGTTTTCTGTAAGCGTTGAAAGGATACATCTCCATCGTATAATACGTAGCCGGTTATGGCTGTGGCTACGAATATACCACCGATGAACAGCCAGAGCACCCACCATTTCCGATGATAGTTAGAGGCAATGAAAGTTCCGATCGTTTGAATACTATCGTTCGAAACAGCTGCAAAAGCAGCCAGCGTGAACCCGAACCACATCGCAAGTTTCGGATCAGTGTAAACAATTCCAGCTATTAAAAATAATAACCCGATGAAAAGTAAGAAACGACGTTCTTCACGAAATACCTCAAAAATCTGGAAGATGAAATCATTGTAGTTCTGCGAGGATTTCCGATCAGATTGTTTTACTTCCTGTTCCTGTAAAGCCATTGTGTGTGTATTCAATCAAAGCACTGCTGCCTGTTAACTTTGTTCGGTTACAAAATTAAGAGAATTATAGTATCTAATTAAAACTTAACTCAGCAAAACTCATTTCTTTTTTCAAAATTACTTACTCCGGCCTGATCAGGTTCTTCCATTTTGTGGTTTTGCAGTTAAATTAGCACAATGGGTAAGCGTATATCTTTTATTTTTTTATTCCTGTTTCCCGGGCTGTGTTTTTCCCAAAGCAGTAACATACCGTTAAACCCCGATTACCATTCCCTTGTACAGCGGTACGAAGTGTTATCCGGAAGGCTGAGTGCTAGTTTTCACTCATCAGTAAAACCCTTCAGCCGGCAGTCAATTGGTAACTGGCTCAACACGCTGAACCAGGTGAACTATAATTTCAGCCCGGCCGATACGTTTAACCTTAATTACCTGGCTCGCGACAACTGGACCTTCACCACAACCGAACCTTTACCCGGCAAGGGGCTCTGGAATACCTTTTACACCCAACCGGCCGATCTTTATTCGGTAAAAACCAATAACTTTGAACTGCACCTAAACCCAGTGATTTATTTCGGGTTGGGTACCGAACAACGCACCGGGGAAGAAATGCCTTCGCTCTTTATTAATACCCGGGGAGCTGAAATTAGTGGGCTGGTAGACAATAAAATTGGTTTCTATTCTTTTATCGGTGAAAACCAAATGCGCCTGCCGTCCTGGGGAAGGGAACGGATTGAACAGTTCAATGTAATACCTAACGAAGGGTTCTGGAAGCGGTTTAATGAAAACGCCGTCGACTTCTTTACCGCCAGAGGCTATCTGAGCGTAAATTTTACTCCTCACGTGAATGCACAGGCCGGATACGACAGGTTCTTTATTGGTGATGGCATCCGATCCCTAATTCTCTCCAACTATGCCCCGGCTTATTCTTTCGTTAAAATTAATACCAAAGTCTGGAAGCTGAACTACGTAAACCTTTTCGCTGAAATGCGGGCCGATTCGTTCGATATCAATAACCGGCGGGCGGAGAAGAAGTACATGGCTTTTCACCACCTTAGCCTGAATATTACTCCTAATATTAATGTTGGCCTGTTCGAAACAATTATTTTCGGCCAGGATCCTGCGCTGAATAACGGGAACCGGGGGTTTGAACTGCAATACCTGAATCCGATTATTTTTTACCGGGCCGTAGAGCAACAGAAAGGAAGCCCGGATAATGCTGTACTGGGCATGAATGCCAAATGGAACTTCCTGGATCGCTTTAGTGTGTACGGGCAATTCGTACTCGATGAATTCCTGCTGCGGGAAATCCAGAGCGGTAACGGCTGGTGGGCCAATAAGTACGCCTGGCAGGTAGGAATTAAAGTATACAATCTGCTGGGCATCGATAACCTGGATTTACAACTGGAACGAAATACCGCCCGACCTTATACCTATACCCACCAAACCCGCTTTACCAACTATGCCCACTACCAGCAATCGCTGGCTCACCCGTTCGGTGCTAATTTCAACGAACAGTTAGTAGTGCTGCGCTACCAGCCCTACGGCCGGTTACAGCTACAAGCTACTTACTTGCACGCAGTAGTGGGGGCAGATACCCTAAACAGCAACTGGGGAGGAAATATTCTTCTCGATTACCGCACCCGGGAACAGGATTTTAATAACGAAATCGGACAGGGGGTACGCACTACGATTAACCTGGCCGAACTTCGTGCCAGTTACATGCTGTGGCAGAATTTATTTGCTGGTATCACTTACCAGTACCGTAAACAAAAATCTGACCCCAACGCAACGACCGGTAACGTTCCTTCTCATGTGATTAATGCAAGCCTACGGCTGAATATTCCAGTCCGTAGTACGTTGTTTTAAACCTGCCCGGTAGGTGATCGCCTGAAGAAAATGTAGTCGGAAGCCGGTGGATCGATATCTTGCTGGCGCAAGAGAATAGCGATTTGAGCGCGGTGATGCATGGAATGGAGGATCACGTGGCTCAGGATTTCTTTCACCGTGTTGAAATATTCGGTTCCTGAAGTGCTTTTATAGGTAATTTCCCTATTTATATTTCCTTCATCCAGTAATTTCCGGGTAGCCAGTAACATCACTTCGTTCAATTCGGAATATTTATCGGGAGCAACTTCATCCCAGGGCATGGGAGCCTGGTTTTGTTTTCCGGCAATCCGGGCCAGCCAGATACCGTGAGCATTTAAAATATGCCCAAAGAGTTCATGCACCCGTTCAGGTACCGATTCCGATGAAGCTTCTAGCTGCTCAATGAACTGGCCGTTTGCATGGTGATTGTACGTAAACTGATCGTTAAGGTGGTTCTTCAGGATGTCCATAGCTTATTTTTTCTACAGTAACTTGAGAGCTAGTTAAAACTTTATCCTTTATACTGCAAATGCCCCTTTAATCGCTGTACTTCGTACTTAACCGATTCTACCTGCCATAGGGTCGGGTCGGGTCAGTTCAGGTTAACCATGCTTTCAAAAATTGGCTTGTTCAACAATCAAATCTTTAATTTTCACTAACAAAAATAAAATTTCAACAAGCTCTGAATGAAAAACCTTTAATCAATATCCTGTACGTTTCACCGCCAGGTAACCCCGGATTTAGATGTGCTCCGAACTACTGGCACGGTTATATATTTTAAATAGGCCTGATCAGTTGGCATAACTTTACTGCAAGATTTAATGAATGGGATAACTAAAGGGCTGAAGCTAACAGGCACACCAGTAAAAGTTCGCTTTGTAATAAATTCAGGATTTCTACAAGATAAATTATTGCGGCCCGATACTTTCCACCCGTTGTGATTGTTTCCAACTGGTTCTTTTCCAGGTGGTAATCCCCGGAAAGGTACGGCTGCCATTTACGATACATTTCATTGATGAAACAACCATTTCTTTATTCTCGAAAGCTGAAACCACACCAAAAACAAGACTTAGTTATTTAAAGTGTACGAATCGCACGCTGAGGTAGGATGGGTATATTGCCCGAAAAATGGTAATCCTTTTTGTATAGAAATTGCACTGTTCTTTAATAATTAATCAGTTTTCGTAAAAAATGGATAGCTTATGAACAGTGGAGAAGAAACGGGAAAGATCATCATGATCACCATGAGTGTTTTTGTAATTAGCCTAACCATCGGATCGGGCATATTAGCCTGGCAAATTATTCATCCCGATAATTTTATGAGTGGAGCAGGGCTGGTGCTCGCCTGGGCAATATTTGCCCGGATTGGTATTTCATTAGGTATTATTTTCGCCCAGGTTGGCATAGCCGGCATCGGATCATCTGAACTGTAGTAGAACCTGGTAATTAAATAATTTCGTAAATGATTATTAGTCAGCACGTGAAAAAAGCGTGCTGTTTATTTTCACAAACAGCCAACAAGATAAATCAATGAATTATCCTTGTGGAACGTAACGAAGGATGCTCAGTTCTTCTTCCCGGAACATATCGCGGGCAATTTCCTGCAGGTCATGAGCAGTAATTTTTTTTATTGAATCAAAAACCGATTCCAGGCTTTCCACTTCACCAAGATCGAGCAGGCTTCGGGCCATTCCCAGCATCAGGTTCTGGTTATTTTCACTTTCCATGGCCAGCTGCCCCATTAATTGCATTTTAGCTTTGTGGAGTTGCAGGGTACCCAAAGGCTGGTCTTGCAGTTTTTTCAGTTCTTTCAGCACCAGTTTAATGCTGCGCTCCATTTGAGAGGGCTCGGTACCAAAGTAAATGGCAAACAGCCCGGTATCGGCATAAGCCTGGTAGCCGGCATCGATAGCGTACACAAACCCGTACTTTTCGCGTAACGACATATTCAGCCTTGAATTCATACCAGGACCGCCTAACAGGTTTGCCAGCATGAAGAAGGGAAGATACCTTTCGTCTTTGTTGGAATAGGCACTTCTCCCGATAGCACACTGCGACTGCGTAAGGCTTCGCTGCACAGTTTGCTGTTTTGGCCGGTACATGGCAGTATTGAAAAGCTGCCTTTCGCGCTGGTTTAATCGGGGTTCCACATCACCGAAATACTTTTCTGCCAGCTTTTTTACTTTTCTGAGGGGAATATTCCCCACGCAGGAAAAAATTAACTGGCTGGTATTCAAGTTTTCTTTCACGAAGCAATGGAAATCGGAGCGGTTGAGTTGCTTAATAGTATCGGAAGTTCCAAGGATATTTCTGCCCAGCGGATGGTTGCCGAAAACAACTGCATCGAATTCATCCTGGATGGCGTCTTCGGGTGCATCGTAGTACATCGACATTTCTTCCAGGATTACTCCACGCTCTTTCTCTATCTGCTTTTCCGGAAATACCGAATGAAAGGTGATGTCGGAAAGCAGTTCCACGGCACTGTCGAAATGCTGGTCCAGTACAGAAGCAAAGAAACAGATTTTCTCTTTAGTGGTGTAGGCATTCAACTCTCCACCTACCGAATCGAGCCGGTTCAGGATATGGTATGACTTCCTTTTTTGGGTTCCCTTAAACGCCATGTGCTCCCAAAAATGAGCAATACCCATTTGTTCAGGCTTTTCGTCACGGCTGCCAATATCCAGAATAAATCCGCAATGCACTACTTTGGTATGGGAAACCTGTTTGTGTAAAATTCTAATCCCATTCGGCAGGGTAACAATATCGTAATCTGGCATACCTCCAACACAAAAATCTTATTTAATAAACGAAGCAAATGCAAGAAATGGTTTTTCCCGGTTTTTTCGTTCAATAGTACAATACGGTAACAAAGTAGCATTAACCAACAATCGCACAAAAATATTCTGAAATATTTTTGTAGATGAAATGAGTCCGCACTCATTGCAGTTTGGAATAAAATGCAACTTTTCCAGGTATTAAGGGTTCAATGAATACTAATTGCTATTAGTATTTTCACACAGTCAATTGTGATAATGTTCAATAGGAGTGCGGTCTGCGTTGTAAGTTTTAAGATAAATTGTTGTGCTGTTGAAATTACTGGTAAATAGTATGGTCCTGCTCATCGCTTCTTATCTACTGGAAGGGGTAACCATCAAAAATTTCTGGAATGCTTTGCTTACCGCCCTGTTTCTGGCTGTACTCAATACCATCCTGAAACCGATTCTTATCTTTTTTTCTTTCCCCCTCACCTTAATCACCTTTGGGTTATTTATTTTTGTAATCGATGCATTGATGTTACTACTAGTAGACTGGCTTCTTCCCGGGTTAAAAATAAAAAGTTTCCTCTGGGCTTTGGTGTTGGCCATATTTCTTTCTATCGTAAATGGAATATTGTATTTATTTGTATAAATGGAACTGGATAATCCTACTACCGATAAGAACACTACACGAAGAAAACGCTGGCGATTTTTCCTAAAGAATATGCTGAGGGGATTGCTGTTCCTTATCTTGCTGGTTGCCGTATTCATTTACGCTAAAAACAACCTAAGCGTTGGCTATATTGGCTGGCTGGCGCCCATTTACGAGCGTCCCACCATCGTTTACCTGATTTATACCATTTCTGAACTGCTATTCGGTATTATACCCCCGGAAATATTTATGATCTGGGCCCTGCGCGATGGAGTTATTACTGAATATGCATACAACGTAGTTGCTCTCTCCGTTCTTTCTTATGCGGCCGGTATTTCGGGTTACTGGATTGGCCGCTTCCTGAATAAAACCGTGATGTACCGTTTTTTAAAGCGAAAAGTGTTTGGAAAGTACGAACAGTATTTTAACGAATACGGCAGTTTTCTCATTATTGTAGCCTCTATGACACCGCTGCCTTACTCCGGGGTAAGCATGCTGGTTGGAGCCGCCCGATACTCTTTCCGGCGCTTTCTTTATTTTTCGCTTACCCGCTTTGTACGATATTTTATGTACAGCTACCTCATCTGGGAAGCGAACTACCTCTGATATCTCTGGTTATTTTATCAATAACAAAAAGCGTTTTTTAAGGTTTAGATTACATCTTCACTGAATCAACATGTAAAACCGGGTAATAATATTTATATTAACTGGCTTAATAACTATCAAAACCTTACTTGCTTTCTAATGATACGATTACTAGCACTAACACCAGTAATTCTCCTTGTGCTGTTAACATCCTGCTTTAGTTATAAAGAATTTCCGGTAGAATCGGACTACAGCTATTCCGGCGACTTTCGGCGATACAAAACATTTAATTTCCTGGATACCCGCAGTTCCGGGGAAGATTCCAGCATGCAGAATGAAATTATTGAGCGGGCTGTTCGTGCCCGTATGGAACTGCAGGGATATGAGTTCTCTGATCAGGCTCCCCGCCTGTTAATTTCCTACAAGATTTTTTATGACAGTCTCAATTTCACAGGCTACGAGCAACCCGAACTAGAGCTGTTTGTGAAATATGAAAATTATGTGGAGCAAGATATGAACCCGGTCGATTACAAGCTTAAGCAAGGTACGCTACTGGTCCTGATGTACGATCGGGAGCTGAAAAAATCAATCTGGCAGGGCTATGCCTCCGGAGTGTTCGGCGCCGGGTTTTACCAGGATAAACGGGTGTTGCAAGGTGCTGTGCGGTCAATTTTCGACAAGTACCGGGTGTTTGCTGAAGACTTCTACAGACGACAAATGCAGAAAAAGAAAAAGAATAAAGTCAGTTTCTGATAGCTTCCAGTACCCGGTTCGGGTAATCGGAAATAATTCCATGTACCCCCGCTTCGAGCATGGAGTTAATGGCTGAACGTTCGTTTACCGTCCAGGGAATTACCCTCATTTTCTCCTTTTTAGCGAACTCCATTAGTTCCTTGTTTACCAGTTGATAATAAGGGCTGTAAATATTGGGGGTAAAGCCTAGCCTGTTAATATTGCTTTCCGGACTGTTTTCGTTACCAATGAGTAAAGCAACTGCATATTCCGGGTAGTACTGTCGCATATACCGCAAGGTACGGGGATCGAACGACTGTACAATTACCCGTTTAAACGGCAGTTGCTGGCGCTTCACCTCATTCATTAACAGGCTGGTAAACACATTGGGCCCCGGGTGGTAAACCTGGTCGCCTTCCGGTGTACACTTGGTTTCAATATTGTAGTTTACCGGTTCCAGCCCTTTTTCTTTTACGTGCTGTTCCACTGCCCGGATCACGTCGGCAAGCAGGGGCTTGGCTAACTCGCTGTTTTTTTGTTCGGGAAACTGGGGGTGAGCCTTGGATCCACAATCGAAAGCTGCAATTTGACTGTAAGTAAGTTCATAGATATTCAGTGAATCTTCTTTTCTTTTGCTAATTTCACCTCCTTTTGGATAACGACAGATCACAGCAGACATAAACGGTTCGTGGGAAACAACTACCTGGCTATCTTTGCTAATTACCACATCCATTTCAAGCGTGGTAACACCCAAATCTACAGCGTGGATAAAAGCAGGAATCGTATTTTCGGGGTATAATCCCCGGCACCCCCGGTGCCCCTGTACGTCGATTAGCTGGTTAGCCTGCTTTTTACTCGTGCATGAAAAAATAAACAGCAAACAAACAAACGGAACAAAACGCATGGCTATTTAAGTCTATTTAACCATAAAATTAGATTTCCCGATCAGGTAACCGTCTGCAAACAGTTCAATTTCGTGCTTACCGGATAAATAGTCTTCCGGGCGCTCGTACAGAAAACTCACTTCCTGACGGGTATTATCGAACAGGATCTCCTGGTTAGCAGTGAAAAATAACTCTTTTCCTTCATGAATGAACGTGCCGGAACCGGTAGCTACATCAAAAATAACTTCCCCGTTCGGGTCAACAACCCGGAGCCGGATGTCTTTTCCTCCTACTTCGGCAACGTTATTTTCTGCAATGTTAAATTCAACTTTTAACTGTTCAATTTGCCGGTTTCGGTAACTATCGCGTTCTTTTTCCTTCCCTCTTCGGTTTACTGCGTAAACACGGATATTTTCTGCTTTCAGCCGGGAAGCGATTTCCACTTTTTCAGCCAGTTCGTTGGTCGTTGAAACTACCCCGGTAATGGAATCTTCCAGTTGGCGTTGTTCCTGCTTCAATTCCGTGTTTTCCGAGAGCAAAGCTTCATTCTGGGCAGTAAGCTCGGCAATTTGTTCATCCTTGCGAAGCAATAACTCGCGATAGCCCTCTACTTTATCCTGTATTCGCTCGAACCGGGCAGCCTGGATGCGGGAATTACGCTCCAACTCGTCTACTTCGGTTTGCATTTGCTCCCTGATCATTCTCAACTCTTCTACATCTCCTCCCAGTTTCTGAATCTCCTCAATTTTTAGGTCAAGCTCGTTACTTATCGACTCCAGCTTGGTGCGGGTTTCGTCGAGATCTTCCTGTAATACAACATTTTCTGACTCGGCTTTTTCCTTATTCTGATAAATTAGCCAAATGGCAACCAGGCTACCGACTATCAATGCTGATAAAATGATTATAATTGTACGTGATGCCCTGCCCTTATTGTTCCCTTCAGGTTGAGGTTGGGTTACATTTGGTTTGCGAGATTCTTCAGACATGATTAGGTTTTTCTTTCAGCAAAAATGGAAATAATTGCTTTTCAGCATGCTAGTAAGCTGAATCTACCGGAAAATTAAAGCGTTTATCCGATCAATTGAACAAACTTTGATATTTTTTAAAAATTCCGACAAAAAAGGTACCATAATGCAGCAATTTGACGAACAATACTGGACAAAGCGATACGAAAATAGCCAAACCGGCTGGGATATCGGCTATGCATCTACACCCATTAAAGATTACGTTAACCAGCTAACCAATCTTTCTTCTACTATTCTCATTCCCGGAGCCGGCAATGCCTACGAGGCTGCTTACCTGTATAACAAAGGCTTTACCAATACTTATGTAGTTGATATTTCTTCTTACCCCCTGCAACGCTTCATCGACCGAAATCCTCAGTTCCCGCAAGATCAATTGATCAAAGCAGACTTTTTTACCCTTGATGGTCAGTACGACCTTATTATCGAACAAACCTTCTTCTGTGCCCTGCACCCTTCTCAACGGCAGGAATATGCTTTGCAAATGAAGCAACTGTTAAAACCTGGTGGTAAGCTGGTAGGTGTACTGTTCGACGACCCACTGTTCGACAACCATCCTCCCTTTGGTGGCAACCGGGAAACCTACCTCCCCTTCTTCACCCCGCATTTCAAAATAAATGTATTCGAACGCTGCTATAATTCTATACCGCCGCGGCAGGATCGCGAACTATTTATCAATCTTGAAAAATAAAACCGCGCACAATTTATCTTTTACTTGTGTTCATATAATAAAGGATAGTGAGAAAGAATGACGTATCAGTACATTACAGCATTACATATTATATTTGTGGTAACCTGGTTTGCCGGCCTGTTTTACATCCCGAGGTTGTTTATTTATCAGACCGAGGCGTACAACAGGGAATCGCCCGGTAAAGACGTGTTAATTAGCCAGTTTAAGTTGATGAGTAAACGGTTGTGGTTTGGTATTACCTGGCCCTCGGCCATATTAACTTTGCTGTTCGGTTCATACTTTTTGCATACCTACGCAGCCGGGGCTGGAATACCCCAGTGGTTGTGGATTAAACTGGGGTTCGTAGCCGGATTATACGTTTACCACGGCATTTGCCATGTAATGTATAAAAACCTGCAAAATGACCGGGTAAAGTATACTTCAAACCAGTTAAGAATATGGAATGAGGTGGCAACGCTCTTCCTGGTTAGTATTGTGTTCCTGGTTATTCTAAAAAATGCAATCAGTATGCTATGGGGTATTGCGGGGCTTATTGTATTTACTTTGGTGTTATTACTGGCCATCCGCATTTACAAGCGAATAAGGGAAAGTAAAAAAGAAACCTCAACTGAACAGGTATCGAATTAGAGATAAAAACTGAATAGTATTATGATGAACAACTATTTTTTACCGGGCTTACTGGCCATAACACTGCTCAGCTCGTGTGGTGGTGAAAAAAAGTCATCTGCCGGCTCCAGTGAATTACCAGTCATGGGCAGAACCGAATACGTGGAAAAGCAAGTAAATAATGAAACGGTGGTTGATACGGTTTACCATACCATCGATGACTTTGAATTTGTGAACCAGTACGGTGATACCGTTAATAATGAAAGCATGAAAGGCCAGATTTATGTGGCTGATTTCTTTTTCACCACTTGCCGCACCATTTGCCCGATTATGAAAAAGGAAATGCTGCGCGTATACAGCCAATACGGTAAAGCCAACGATTTTGCTATCCTTTCCCACACACTCGACCCGGAATATGATACCGTGGAATTGCTTCACGACTATGCCCAGCGACTGGGTGTGGAGAAAAACACCAACTGGCATTTTCTTACCGGCGACCGTGAAAAAATTTATGAACTGGGCCAGGACAGTTATTACGTTACGGCCATGGAAGATGAAGAAGCGATAGACGGGATAATACATAGCGGCGCTTTTATCCTGGTCGACAAGCAGCAGCGGATCCGTGGCATTTACGACGGCACCAAAACGAACCAGGTAGATGTGCTAATTAATGATATCGACCGCCTGATGAAGGAGTATAATAAAAGCAAGGCCGAAGCGTAATGTTTTATAAGCTTGTTACAGGTATACTTATATTGATGTTGGCCGTTTCCTGCACCCAGAACAGGGAAGAAGTGAAGTTAAAACAGTACATGGTGCAGGGGCAAATTTTATACCGCCAGCACTGCAGTAACTGCCACCAGGAGAATGGCCAGGGTCTGGGAAAATTGTACCCGCCCCTGGCAAAATCTGATTATATGTTGGCCAGTGTTAAACGTAGTGTTTGTGGAATAAAAAATGGAATTAACGGTGAAATTGTAGTGAACGGGGAGCAATATAACCAGGCAATGAACGGTTATCCTCAGCTTACAGATATAGAAATTGCAGAAATTACGACTTATATCTACAATTCGTGGGAAAATAACGAGGGATTGATCGCAGTAGACACTGTTTCACAACTGCTCAATTCATGTAATAAATAGCCCCGGTTTTCCATGCGGGGCTTCTAAACAGGTACAGTTATTGCGTATTTACAGCCAGGTGTATGTGTGGTTGTGATACTCGATTACAGTTCCGGGTTCTCTTCGGTTCCTCTGTTAACCGGGTAAACATGATGTTATGTTGTTAATTATTATTACACGCTGGGTTACCATTTGCCTGCAAGTGGTATCCACAAGTGTGGGGGGTTCAGAAATTTACCGCCTATGAGAGATAAAGAAGTAATTAAGCGTATCTCAGGCGGTGATGAAAAGGCACTCGATTACCTCTACCGCAAGCATTATAAAATGATGACGGGCCTGGTAATTAAGAATAGTGGCTCTGAACAGGAAGCTAAAGATGTTTTTCAGGACGCCCTGATTAACTTCTGGCAACGGGTTACCAGCGGTAATTTTGTGCTCAGTTCAAAAATTAGTACTTACCTCTACAGTGTTTGTTTAAACTTGTGGAGGAAAGAACTTGAACGAAAAAAAAGACTATCGAACGAAGAAAAGGACGGCATAGAAGAGTACGACGGGGAACAGCAGGAACGTATAGCAATTATTCACGATTGCATCGACCAATTGGGGGAAACCTGTAAGAAAATCCTAACTTACTATTACTTCGACGATCTTTCTTTACAACAAATAACCGATAAACTTGGATTTGCTAATAGCGATACAACCAAGACCCGGAAATATAAATGTAAAAAGAGACTAGATCACTTGGTTAAATCTAAATATTCGGCAAGTGATTTTTTAGATTAACATGGAAAACTATTTGCACCCACAGTCTGAAACCATCGAAGCATACCTGAAAGGTTCGCTGGCTCCTGAAGAGAAACTCCTCTTTGAGATTCAGATGGACGAAGATCCGGTTCTGCGCAGTGAAGTTGATTTTCAACGTGATGTAATTACCGCACTAAAAGAAACCCGGGTGGCAGCACTGAAAAGCCGTCTTAACGATGTGCCCCTGCATACACCGCTGCTGCGGCGTCCGCAAACCTGGGGAATTGCTGCGGTGTTATCATCCATATTAATGGTTGGAGGATACTTCTATTATCAGGAAGCTGCTAATCCTACCCTTGTTGCCCCACGGGTTAAGTTAGATCGGGAACCAGCTCATTATATGCCCGATAATACCCGACCGGTTGTACCGGCCAGGCCAGAACCACCTTTCACCGCTAAAGTACAGCCTGCTGAAGAGGTGAACCAGGTAAAACCCGAGTCGCCTTCTGTTAGCATAGCCGCTAACGATAAACCCGTTACTCAAAGTGCTGTAGCAGAAGTTCCCGCAAAGCGGTACAACACAAACACGTTACCTGATATTCAACGACCTGATGTGGTTACCCGTTTTGATGATCAGTTTACTACACTAGACGATACTTATGCCAAAACCCCGGTTTTCAATAGTAACGACGCCCAGCAAAGCTTACAGGTACAGGTAACCGAGCCTGACTCGTTTAAAAGAGATAGTAAGCTCTATTACCGGTATTTCGACGATAAACTTTACCTGATTGGAAATTTTAATGACAGCCCATACGAAGTGCTGGCCCTGAATACTAATAAGTCCAGGGAACTTTACCTGTATTACAAGAATACGTATTACGCCCTCGAGCCTACCAGGGAAATTGAAACGCTTCGGGTTATTTACAACAGCACTAGTATTGAATCACTGGAAAAAATAAGAGCACTGGAGCCGTAGGTTTTTTCTGAAATCAACATCCGAATTACCATCAAATAAAAAAGACGCTACACGCGTCTTTTTTGCCTGGTACCTTATTTACTGAATAATCACATTTTTCTATCGTTTCACATATCGCGGAATAGCATGCGGCAGGCGGCTCAGCATTTCGTTATTAAGCAATTGCATGGAGTTGGTGAACGAGGCGATGTTAATAACATTATTTTTTTGCCGGCCAACCAGTACTACTTCATCTCCCACTTCTACGTCCGGGATGTGGGTAATGTCAACCATAAACAGGTTCATATTTATCAGCCCTACAATGGGAGCTTTTTTACCGTGAATTAGTACGTGGCCGCGATTGGATGCCCCGCGGGGGTATCCGTTAGAGTAACCCAAAGGCAATACCGCAATTTTCATATCGGTAGTTGCCTGGTAAGCAGTACCGTACCCGATAAATTCATCTTTCTTTACGTTGCGAACGTCCATCACATCGGTTTTCCAGGAAATGATTCGCTGCAATGGATTATCTTTTAACTTACCGGTATCCTGTAAGTGCTTATAGTAAATGTCAGGACTCGGCCAGAATCCATATTGAGCTACTCCGATGCGAACCATATCGTACCGCATATCGGGGTAAGCCAGGGCAGCACCCGAACAGGATAGGTGACGGATTTCCGGCATGAAACTTTTTCGCTTTAGTTCAGCCAAAAATTCATTGAACCGCTTATGCTGTCGCTCAATTTTAAACATATTAGAAAAGTTTTCTGCGCCACCCAGGTGCGAACAAAGGCCTATAAATTCAATGTAGGCCTTGTTTTTCTTCATGAAACTTATCGTTTTTGTGAAATCCTTAGCCGGTAAGCCTGTACGGTTAGAACCTGTTTCTACCTCAAGGTGCACTTTTGCTTTTTTACCAATGGTTTTGGCTTTTTCCACAATTCGCGGAAAACGATCATAGTTGAATACGTAAAACTCAATTTCGTTCTCAATCGCCCAGTCTATATCTTCGTCGTACAGGATTCCCATAATCATGATACGCGAATCGGGCGAAGTATTTTCGTAAACTTCTTCTGCCTCAAAGGCCGAGGCAGTAGCGAAATACTTTACCCCGGCCTTTTCTAGCATGGGTATATACTGCCTGGTACTATGACCATAGGCGTTAGCTTTCACCACGCAGCAAATAATAGGATCAGGACCTATTTTTTTGCGAATGAAATTAATATTGTTTTTAACAGCCGACTGGCTGAGTTCTATTCGTGAAGAGTGTTTAGGCATAATACTACAACCAGTTGTAAGATTTACCCCAGCTTTCCTTTGCAAGGGTTTTTACCCTGTCCACCTCGCTTTGGTCTACTGTAGGAATTCGATCGTCTACAATTAAATTATTATAATGAAAAGCATAAAGTCGGGCAGCAAACTGATACAATGGTAACGAAGATTCCCCGTGGCGTTCCCCATTTCCAGTTACAGTAGGCGTTATGCCCTGCCCCCAGTTCTGACGCCCATCGTTGTTTGGGTTCAGAAAGTAGGCTCGTAATTCACCTTCCTGATCTTTATCTACTCGTAACAGCGATATAGCGTGGAAACCAAGCATTTGTCCTTTAGATGAAGTAATGAAAATTCCTATGGGTACCGGATACACGATACTTTCATCTTCGTTATAACGAGGATTATAAGCAGCGTAAAAAGTACGAATAAAATTATCAAATTTATCGATAGAATGGGTTAACGGATTATATACCGAGGCAAAACCGATTTGCACCCACTGCCCGTATAATGCCGGGTTCACCCACTTATGAGGATCTTCCCCCCGCAGTGCTGTGCGCTTCATCATTTCATTGTATATCTTATCCAGGTGTGGTACCAGCACAATTGATACGATATCAAGATCATAATCTAGGTTTGGAGTGAGGCCTTCCAAAACGTTTTTCGATTCAATCACTACGTTTTCAAAACGGAAAGCCAGGTTATTCGTTGAAGCAGCGGTATTAATCAGGTTAATTAACTTGGCCGGTCCATGGCTACTCCACATACTAATTCCCCTGGCCGATTGGCAGGTCGGGTTATTGCCCTGCCCGATACCCAACG
Organism: uncultured Roseivirgaceae bacterium; assembly: GCA_964542855.1. Taxonomy (GTDB): domain Bacteria; phylum Bacteroidota; class Bacteroidia; order Cytophagales; family Cyclobacteriaceae; genus CAZIWJ01. Next base: position 4,144 of record CAZIWJ010000034.1, on the reverse strand, counting down.
GCTGACCAAGTACTCGCAAGGTTCCTTCAATAAGTAGCTGGTAAGGATTTCCCTGTTTTTCCGACTTCAGGATTTCTTCCTGAACATCGGGGTGAATATCTACTTGCAGTAACCTTTCCAGTGCGTGTTTCACGGTGGAGCGAGAAAATAGTTTTCTCTCCAGCGTTTGCGACAAGCCGTAAATAGACTGGCTGGTATTTTCATCTGCTACGATGCGAAGTAAACGCTGCACAAAAGCAAAATGTGTTTCCAGTTCTACTTCCCCCCCCGTCGATAAACCAAGTGCCTGGCTAATGTAATCGGGGTGCTTATCTACAATATATTGCATCAGCACAACGTGGTAGGAGCTTACTAACCCGGTCGCTGCCATGCTTTCGCCACACTGCTTGCACTCTTTGGCTAAAGAATCTTCATCCAGGGTATTTAGTGTATTGCGGTACTCGTACTCATTAGGAAATCGTTCGCTTAAATTAGAAGGGGCTCGTAAAGCTTTCAGGTAATGGGCCAGTTTATCGTCGGCCGAATGTCCCTTTTTTAACGTAACCCGTTGTTCAACCATACCCAGTATTCTTCTAATTCGGCGGGTAACTACCGGGCGGTCTTCAATTAATTGTTCAACTTCCTCCGCCAGTTTGTCCTTGATGCCGTCCAAATCCATGCGGCTTAAAAGAAACTGGAAAAGGGCATATATTTTATTCTTCTCCTGGTCGTCGAGCTTAACGCGTAATTCTTCTGTAGCTACTGAAAAGGCCAAATCTAAATTCAGCACCATTATTTCTTCCAGGTACTGGCTGGCTTCATCAACTGAAACTGAAGGGTGTGAAAGTTGATTTTCGGCAATGGCCAGCATACGCAGCTCACTTACCGTTTCGTAAGTACTGTTCGGATGCCCTGATTTTAGCGTTCCACCAACCAGGGTGGGCACCAGATTTTCGGGCTCGTTCCAGGCTGTACCGTAAAAGAAACCCGCTTCAATGAGTGGTTTAATGTTTTTGTAAATAAAATCGATGCCATTTTCCTTGCTGGCAATAACATCAATAATACTGGAGAGTTTCTGGGCTTTATCTCTCTTGGTAAATTGTGGAGCTTGTTGAAAGTTGCTTACTCCTTCGTAAAATCGTTCTTCGAAGCCTTCTAGTAATTGTTCCATGTATGTTTAGTCACGCAAGAGGCGCAGTGTTCGTTATAGTGGTGAAAGTTTCGGTTAAATAAAAACAGGCCCACTCAGCGGAACGGACCTGTTTAAAGGGTTTAATACGTGTTTACGCCTTACACGTAAAATGCTACATTTTCGTAATGGCGCAACAGCCCTTCCATTCGCTGCGGGTCTTCACCTCGAAAGTTCACGGTACCAAAATGGTTCCCGTAGCCATTACGCTCACTGATCTTCTGGTTACCTATCGGCGGTACCAGGTTATGATCTTCGAAGTAGGCTTCTTCCTTTAGCTCTTCCGGTATAACCAGCTTACTAATTTGCGCCTGCTGAGGGTATATCATTACGTTGCCGACGTAGAATTCAGGCCAGTAGCCTTCCGGTGGGAATACTTCATCAAGTTCTTCTTTAGTAGCACTCGGATCGTGGCTCACTACAAAAGCAGCCATTGCATCGAACTTGTAGGCTTTAGATACCAGTTCAAGAATGTGTCCGCCCGGAATACGACAGGCTACCTCACCAAAGCTGATATCATCGTTTTCGTTGATGAAAAATTCAGGGTGAATCATGCCGTACTCAATGCCGAATACTTTCACCAGTTTGTTAATTTCTTTGGCAATTAACGGACGCTTCTCGTTCAGCTTTGGTCCTTCAGGAACAAAGTTTGAGTAACCTAAACGTACGTACTCGGTAATGTTCAGGAAGCGAACTTTACCGTTGTGTATAAATGCCTCACAGGAAAATTCCTGTCCGGTCAGGTGACTTTCAACCAGGCAGGGAAACTCACTATCTTCTACCTTGTTATCAATGTCTTTATGACTGCGAATGAAGCGGTGACCTACCGTACCGGCAGCGGAAAAGGGCTTCAGGTGTGCCCAGTAGTCTTCCTCATCCGGTAAACGAAGGTTAGCTTCGTTCAAACGATCCAGGAAGTCGTGAACCTGCTGCTTGTTGAATACCTCTTCGAAGTAACCAACGCGTAAACCGCCCAGCAAAGCCTTTCTTTTCATCATGGCCTTATTTCGGAACAGGAACGCCCGGTTTAACACCCTGGGGTCGTTCCGGTAAATGGAGTTTAGCGCTCCGGCCCACTCTACTGTTTCTTCGAACAGGGGAACAGCAACATCTACGTTGTAAGGCTCTAATTTCGTAGCCAGGTCAAGCGAATTTACCTGGTCACCCAGCTGATCGAGCTGATAACCAACAAAAGGTATATTATTTTCTTTAGCATAAGATTCAAAATCGGGAAAGGAAACCACCACGTAAGGCTTCCCCAGTTTTTCCATGCTTTCTATTACGGGTAAACTCCAACCCATTAATGCGAAGCAATTGGCCATAGTTAAATATGTTTTAAGTTAAATTATTGTATTACTAAGAAGATAGTATACTAGTCTTTCGTTAAATACCAAGCTTAAGTTGTTACCGTTGCGTTTTTACCTTTATGAATTCTTTAGTTTATTAGCTTTGAAGGTATTATATTGATAAATTTTTTCAATATTAGTATTAATATTTATAATATCACTGACTTAAAGTAAGTGAATGATAAAATTTAGTATAACAACGAAACGCTGTGTTCAGCATACTAAAGCTACCATGCCGGGGGTAAGTTCAGGTAAAGAACCATAGCCGGATAGCCATCACCGATACGGCCACGATGAGGAAAACCTTAATCCATTTTTCTCCTTTGTTCACCGACCAGCGGCTTGCAAACCAGGCACCCGAAGAATTTCCAACTGCCAGGATAAGGCCGTAAAACCAGTTAATGGTTCCTTCAATCATAAATACGGCCAGGGCCGACAGGGTGTATACCATTACAATCATCATTTTGGCACTGTTGGTTTTCACTAAAGAAAAACCGTTTACCGAAGTAAGGGCTGCTATAATCAGGAACCCCACGCCTACCTGGATAAACCCGCCGTATATACCAATGAAAAAAAACAGGATTCCGCTAATAACCATGTGCTTCAGCGAAGTGCGTTCGGGTTGGTCATTGCGTATCCGGGGCTTGAAAATGGTAACAACCAGTACAACAATCATTACCACTGCCAGTACCTTGTTAAAAGTATCACCTTCAATATCAACCGCAATACGGGCACCGATAATGGCTCCTACCAGCGCAATTCCACCCAGTATGAGGCTTACCCGGTAAGAAGACACACCTTTGCTTCTGAAACCCAGTACCCCAAAAATATTCTGGGAAAAAATTGCCACCCGGTTGGAAGCATTAGCTACATTAGGTGGTAAACCCAGAAAAATAAGAACCGGCAAGGTAAGAAGTGAACCTCCTCCGGCTACCGTATTTATAAAACCGGCAGCGAAACCGGCAACAATGATGATGACCAGGTGCAAAATTTCCATAACCGGAAGGTAATAAAACCTGCTAAAGATTTAGAACCAACCTTTTTAATACAGGAAATAATAAGGGTTCCTGTACTGATATTACTTTAATAATTATCTCCCACACCGTACAGAGAAGATCTAACGGTTTAATCAGCAATGATAAAACTCGAATCAGGGTTAATTTTTTCTATCGTTGATAAATTACCAAGTTGAGTCAGGTTGAGTATTTGATGCGCAACCCGCACCACGGGGCTCATAGATCATTGCTTATATCATGCCCTCACGGAGTGAAGGAATTCCTGGCCACGGGGAAGAGATCCAGGCCACGACGGAAAAAAAAGCGGCGCGACACTCTACACTCCGGGTACGGCAAACAAATACACGCCACGATAAGGAAAAACAGGCCACGATTGCCATCTACACTGCCAGGATGTCAAAATACAGGCCACGATAAAGAAATACGCGCCACGATTAACATTTACACTGCCAGGATGTCAAAATACAGGCCACGATAAGGAAATACACGCCACGATTGCCATCTACACTGCCAGGATGTCAAAATACAGGCCACGATAAAGAAATACGCGCCACGATTAACATTTACACTGCCAGGATGTCAAAATACAGGCCACGATAAAGAAATACGCGCCA
>CAZIWJ010000033.1:0-22077 GCA_964542855.1 uncultured Roseivirgaceae bacterium | reverse complement strand
AAGGAACCGAAATAGGCAGGTATTCATTGAATTTAGAGATGATATCAGGCTCGAGTTTAAATAATGAAAACTGTTCGTTAGGAGATGCTCCAACCTTATCCGTTTCGTTTCCCCGTTGTGCAATTTGAACCAGGTTGTTCAGGTTATTGAAAGCCATAAGGTCTGTTTTTTCACTCAGTATAAACCACACAGCATTGGCCTCCTCCATTTGCTTTTGCACCAACGACAAGTCATTGCGGGTAGTAGGCATTTGGTGAAAAATTACCAGGTCGTATTTAACCCCCCGGTTATTAATATTTATCAGTCCGGGAATTTCCAGTTCTACTTCGTAATTATCATTTCGTTCGAGGGAGTTTTTGATCGCCTTGATATCGGGGTGGGGGGCCTTGGCAACGATGAGTACATTTTCGCGCCCTTCAACCACTTCAATGTAAGCATGGCTCACATTATTCTGCAAAGTAAGTTCTCCATCTTTGGCCTGCACATTTACCACGTAATGTTGTAAACCTGATTCATTGGCATCGAGCAGGAACTCCAGTTCGGTAAAATCGCGGTTGGCCTTCGGGCGAAAAACCTTTTCCTTAATAATGCGCTGATTTTGGGTAACCGTTACCGTAATTTCCTCATTGGCATAACCTGTGTTCAGCACTTCAGCAAGCACAGGAAACTGGTTACCCTGGTAGGCGACCTGGTTGTAATACAATGTGCGCAGATTTATATCTTTTTTGGGCACGGTATCACCGGCAGCCAGTACATAAACAGGATAAGAATAATTTTGGTAAGCGGGGGAAGCCCCTGAATTAAAAATACCATCACTTACCAAAACCGTAGCGGCCAGGTTTCTGCCCTCATAATTGGTTTGTATTTGTTTTAACATTCCGTTCAAATTACTGGAAGAATGATTAAAACTAACTTCATTCAACTGTTGGTCGGAGTTACCAACAAACGAATAATTAACCCGGTAACCCTGATCCTGCAGTTGGTATTCCATTTCACGAATATCCCTAACCAGGTTATTCAGGGAGGTGCTGTCAGTTCCCTGAGCAAGGGAGGATGAGTTATCGACGGCTATCACTACAGAAGGCTTTTCAGTAGTACGGTTCACTTGTTTAATAAAAGGGGCCAGTAACAGGAAGCAGAGCAGGCTAACCAGGAGAAATCGCGCTACTGCCATGGAGCGGTTTACAGTTGTAGACCAGACCGGCTTTTTTTTCCTGCTGAAATACAACAAAGCGCTGTATCCGGCACCTACTATCAGGCAAAGCAGGATGAACAGGGGTGACTGGTCTAGAACGAGATTAGAGGAATCCATAAGGGGGAAAGTAGTTGTATAACAGAAACTACTGGTTAATAAAAACGTTCATTCTTTATCAGGTAAGCAGGCCACCGTCAACCTGTATCACCTGGCCGGTGATGTAAGCTGACATATCGGAGGCCAGGAAAACTGCCAGTTGAGCCACATCCTCCGGGGTGCCCCCACGTTTGAGAGGAATATTGCTGGTCCAGGATTCCAGCGTTTTTTCATCCAGGTTATCGGTCATTTCCGTTTGAATAAATCCGGGTGCAATAGCATTGGCACGAATATTCCTTGAGCCAAGCTCCAGGGCAACCGACTTAGTGAAGCCAATAATACCGGCTTTGGAAGCAGCGTAGTTCGACTGGCCGGCATTTCCTTTTACTCCCACAATAGATGTCATGTTGATGATAGAACCTGTACGTTGCTTCATGAAAGCGCGGGTGCTGGCTTTCACGGTGTTGAATACTGATTTCAAATTCGTATCAACAACTTTGTCCCACATCTCTTCGTTCATACGCATGAGCAGGTTGTCCTGCGTGATACCGGCATTGTTAACCAGTACGTCAAGGTTGCCAAAGTGTTCAATTACTTCTTCAACTAAAGTCGTAGCTGCCTCAAAATTAGCTGCATCAGACTTATACGCTTTAGCTTTTATGCCTTTTTCTTCCAGTTCTTCTACCAGTTCTTTTGCTTTTTGTTCGCTTGAAAGGTACGTGAATGCCACATTAGCCCCCTGTTCAGCAAAAGCAATAGCCACAGCTCTTCCAATTCCTTTGGAAGCACCTGTAATTAGCGCATTCTTATTTTTAAGTAATTTCATAACGACTTTATTATATCTGTTTAACGCCTGATCGAGTGGGTAATACCAGTGCAACGCTTAAATTTTTACAAAACTAAAAAAGACTACGAGAAAACTTACATGAACCTGGCAACTGTTACCAGACTGGTAGTGAACTAAACTGGTAGTTAAAAGAAATTATGCATAATTTAAGTAAACTATTTAACAGAAAAGAATTGTATTAACTACCATTTTTGTAAACCTGCCACTTAATTTTATTAAACGTAAGATTTGCCGACCCAATAAAAACGTTTAATTCAAACCTGGAATAAGCTTACAAAATAAAATAGACTTTCAGCCCTTTTTTTCAACTAAATGGGCATTATTACGCTCTTAACACATTATTCCTTCCCTGGCAGATTATTTTTGTTTAAGGCTTAATATTTTTTTTTAAACAGAAATTTTGATACTTGTTTAATTTATTCTACATTTGATTAAACAGTATAACAAAAAGCACAACCCATGACAGCTTTAGAATTCTCCTACTCCCTTGAGAAAATGTCAAAGTCTCTTAAGCCATTTGCATTAAAGCTTACCAAAGACTCTGAGGAAGCGAATGACCTGATGCAAGAAACTATTCTCAAGGCATTCACCAACCGTGATAAGTTTACTGATGGTACTAACCTGAAAGCATGGTTGTACACCATTATGAAGAATACGTTCATCACCAATTACCAGCGTATGGTAAGACGTAACACCTTCATCGATACGACTGATAACCTGCATTATATTAATAGCACCAATAACATTACTGAAAACCTTGCCTTTTCCAGTTTTGCTATGAAAGATATTAATAATGCCATTGGCAATCTTGATGATGCTTACCGCACTCCATTCATGATGCACTTCCGCGGATTTAAATATCATGAAATTGCGGAGAAACTTGATATACCTATTGGTACTGTGAAAAATCGTATACACATTGCCAGAAAGGAATTAAAATCAGTACTCAAAAACTACTCAATTAGTCAACCTAAATAATATTCATGGCGAAAGCTGATGTGATCACCGTTGGTGCGGGTTTTGCAGGTTTATCTGCTGCAACTAACCTGGCTTACAGCGGCAAGTCGGTTATTCTTCTCGAAAAGAATAACCAAATGGGTGGCAGAGCCCGTTCTTTCCAGGCCGAAGGTTTTACCTTTGATATGGGTCCCTCCTGGTACTGGATGCCCGATGTTTTTGAATCTTACTTTTCCGTATTTGGTAAGCAGGTCAGTGACTTTTACGACCTGGTTCGCCTTGATCCTTCTTATCGTATATTTTTTGGAGAAAATGACTACATTGACGTTCCAGCTAATTACGACGAGTTGAGAAACCTCTTTAACGCCCACGAACCCGGCAGTGCCGATCGGTTAGATCATTTTATGAAGGAAGCTGAGTACAAGTACAAGGTGGGCATGAGCGACTTTGTTTTTAAGCCCGGGCACTCACTCACTGAGTTCATTGATACCCGTGTTTTCCGGTCTGTGTTCCGGTTACAAATGCTTACCTCTCTGTCGAAACACGTTGAAAGCCTTTTCAAAGACGAAAAGCTTCGCCAGCTTCTTAAATTTCCTGTTCTTTTCCTGGGTTCCACACCTGAAGATACTCCGGCTCTTTACAGTTTAATGAACTATGCTGATTTGAAAATGGGTACCTGGTATCCGATGGGAGGGATGCATAAGATTGTTGAAGCCATGGAGCAGGTTGCTCGCGATGCCGGAGTTGAAATGCTTCCCAATCACGAGGTAAACCGGTTTGAAGTACCCAACGGACATGTCAACGAAATAATAACTGACCAGGGAGCATACAGTAGTAAGTTTGTAGTTGCTGCTGGCGACTATCATCACATGGAGCAACGGCTACTTCCGGAAAAGTCGCGCGCTTACAACGACGATTACTGGCAGAAGCGCACAATGGCTCCGTCTTCGCTGCTTTTTTACCTCGGAGTAGATAAAAAACTGGATAATCTTCATCACCACAATTTATTTTTCGACGAAGATTTTAACCAGCACGCAAGGGAAATTTACCAGGATCCGCAGTGGCCTCAGAGTCCGCTGTTTTACGTTTGCTGCTCTTCCAAAACCGATCCTTCGGTTGCTCCTGAAGGAAAAGAGAACGTATTTATTCTCATTCCGGTTGCTCCCGGTTTAGAAGATAGTGAAGACCTGCGGGAAAAGTATTACAATATCGTAATGGAACGCCTGGAAAAGCTGACCGGGCAAAAGGTTAAAGAGCACGTTACTTATAAACGTAGTTACGCTCACAAGGACTTCGTGAGCGATTACCATGCGTTTAAGGGTAATGCATACGGCCTTGCTAATACATTAAGGCAAACAGCAATTCTTAAGCCTAAATTAAAAAGTAAAAAAGTAAGTAATTTATATTATGCCGGACAGTTAACTGTACCAGGTCCGGGTGTACCCCCTTCTCTTATTTCAGGAAGGGTTGTTGCCAAGGAAGTTAATAAAGCTTTTTAGCGTTAAGCTCACTTTTATGGAACTGTATAGCCAAACAACTTTTGATTGCAGTAAAATTATTACCCAACACTACAGCACGTCTTTTACTTTGGGCATAAAAACGTTGCACAAAAAGTTTCATGATCCTATTTACGCCATTTATGGCTTTGTGCGCTACGCTGACGAAATTGTTGATACTTTTCACAATCATGATAAGGCTAAGCTACTTTCAAGATTCAAAAAAGATACTTACGAGGCGATTGAAGAAGGAATAAGCATGAATCCGGTTCTACATTCGTTCCAGGCCGTTGTTCATGCGTATAAAATTGAATCCGACATGATTGAGGCGTTTCTAACCAGCATGGAGATGGACCTTTATAACCAGGATTACAACAACGGTGGTTACGAAAAGTATATTTATGGATCTGCTGAAGTTGTTGGTCTGATGTGCCTCAGAGTTTTTTGTGAAGGTGATAATGAAGAATACAACCGACTTAAAGAACCGGCCCGAAGCCTGGGTTCAGCTTTTCAGAAAGTAAATTTCCTTCGAGACATCAAGAGCGACTACGAAGAGCGGGGCCGGGTTTATTTCCCGAATGTAAATTTTCAGAAGTTTACGATGAAGGATAAACAACAAATCGAACTTGATATTCAAAAAGATTTTGAAAAAGCTTACCAGGGCATTATCAATTTACCAACTGGTGCTCGTCTTGGCGTATATCTTGCTTACATGTATTACCTGAAGTTGTTCAAGAAAATCAGATGTTGTCCGGCCTCCCGAATAGCCGATGAACGCATTAGGATACCAGATATGAGGAAGTATGTATTACTGCTCAGCACGTATTTTCGCTACCGGATAAATTATTTATAGCGAATTTTTGTTGCATGTAATACATTCAGACTGGCTAAAATTCTACCCTTCGGGCTACAAACTCCCCTTTAATTGCTGTACTTCACCAGTTTCAACTGCTATTGGGTTGGCTTATGTGTTCAAAAATTGGCTTGTTCATTAATTTAAGTGTTGAATTTTATCCAACGAAAACAAATCTTTAGCAAGTTTCTAAAGTTTAGCAAATTAAACCTCACTTCATGGTAAAGTCGATCTGGCAAAACTTTGAAAATTACCGGCATGCAGGAACAGTTATAGCATTAGCTGTTATTGCGCTCTGGTTCCTTACTTTGAGCCTGTTACTCACCAGTTTTACGGTAAGCTTCACCAATCCACTGACGTACGTTTTCATGGCTCTGATGTCGCATTTATATACCGGTCTTTTCATAACTGCCCACGACTCTATGCACGGTGTGGTTGCTAAAAACAAGCAGTTGAATACCTGGCTGGGCAGGATCGCTGCTACTTTATTTGCTTACAACAATTACAGTAAGCTCTTCCCCAAGCACCATCAACACCACCGGTTTGCCGGTACGGCCAAGGACCCCGATTACCATCATGGTTCATTCTTTCCCTGGTACGTTAAATTTGCCAGGGAATACGTTTCTATCTGGCAAATCCTTCTCATGTCGGGTACTTATGAACTGCTTAAGCTATTCTTTGCTCAGCCCAACGTACTTTTGTTTTACATTATACCCTCAATCCTGTCTACCTTCCAGTTATTCTACTTTGGTACGTATCTGCCCCATAAAGGAGAACACGATAACAAACACCGTTCCCGGAGCCAGAAAAAGAATCATATTGCAGCCTTTCTAAGCTGCTATTTCTTTGGTTATCACTACGAGCATCATCATTCGCCTGGTACTCCCTGGTGGAAACTATACCGGGTAAAGGAACGGCTGGAAACCAGCTAATTATTATTTTTATCTGAGTAAAATATTTCAATCAGGTGGGCTCAACTTAACGATAGTTAGTTTTAAGTTTAGATTCCATGATCTGGGCATCGACCACTGCAATAGCAGTCATATTCACAATTTCACGAACGGAGCTACCCAACTGAAGAATATGTACCGGTTTATTCATGCCCAGTAAAACCGGGCCTACGGCATCAGCTCCTCCAATTTCCATCATCATTTTGTACGCTACATTTCCCGACAGTAAATCGGGAAATATAAAAGTGTTGGCCCCATTTTTGGCTAATCGACTGAATGGATAATTCTCTTTGAGTAGCTGTGAATTTAAGGCAATATTGGCCTGAATATCACCGTCAATTACTACATCCGGATAACGAGCGTGCGCTTTTTGAGCAACCTCAGCAGCTTTCGAGGGGATTTCGCCTTTGCTGGATCCAAAATTAGAATACGACAACACCGCAATGTGGGGTTCTATACCAAATACCCGGATAGTTTCCGCACAAACCCCGATGATATCTACCAGATCATCTACGGAGGGATTAACATTGACAGTAGTATCGGCAAAGAAAAAAATACCTTTGGGATTAATAATGATGTACATACCGGCTACTTTTTTTACATCACTACGGGTACCAATAATTTGCAGGGCCGGTGAAAGGGCTGATCCGTAATTACGGGTGATTCCGGAAATGAATGCATCGGCCATCCCGCACTCTACCATCATGGAACCAAACCAGTTCCGGTTACGCATCATTTTAACTGCCTCATCCAGAATTAACCCTTTTCGTTTTCGCTTACGGAACAATAACTCACCAAAGCGTTCGCGGTTCTCCGTTTCCTCAAACGGATCAATGATAATGCTATCACCAAGCTCTAGTTTATGCTGGATAACCATACTGTTAATCTTTCCCCGGTTACCCAGTAGTACCGGCTGTGCTATTTCTTCATCAACCAGTATCTGGGCAGCTTTTAAAATGCGCGAATCTTCAGCTTCAGCAAAAACCACCTTTTTCGGATCTTCCTTGGCTTTACTAATCATTCGTGAAATCAGCTTTTCTTCAATGCCAATTCGGCGCTGCAGGCTAACGTGGTATTCTTTCCAGTCGCTAATTACTGTTCGTGCTACCCCTGATTCCATGGCAGCTCTTGCCACAGCCGTTGATACAGTAGTAATTAGGCGTGGATCAAGCGGTTTGGGAATCAGGTAGTCTCTTCCAAACGAAATTTCGTCGTTACTGTAAGCCTGGTTTACAGTATCCGGGGTAGGTGCTTTGGCCAGGTTAGCCAGTGCCTTTACCGCGGCAATTTTCATTTCCTCATTAATAGCCGTTGCCCGAACATCCAGTGCGCCCCGGAAAATATAGGGAAATCCCAGTACATTATTTACCTGGTTAGGATGATCGGAACGCCCGGTGGCCATGATAATATCATCGCGACTGGCCATGGCCAGTTCATAAGATATTTCCGGATCAGGATTGGCAAGGGCAAACACAATAGGGTTTTTGGCCATAGAACGAATCTCGTCCTGGCTAACAATATCACCTTTGGAAAGCCCCAGGAACACATCTGCTCCTTTCAGGGCCTCCCTTAATGTTTTACAATCCCGGTCGGTAGCATACGGTTTTTTGGTTTCATTTAAATCGGTACGGTCAGCATGGATTACCCCTTTGCTGTCGCACATGACAATATTCTCTCGTTTCACCCCAATTTCCATGTACAGTTTGGTACAGGCAACGGCCGATGCTCCTGCACCACTTACAACAATTAGGATATCCTGAATATTTTTCTCTACCAGCTCCAGCGCATTAAGCAGGGCTGCGGCCGAAATAATTGCGGTTCCATGTTGGTCGTCGTGCATAACCGGGATATCCATTTCCTCTCTGAGGCGCTGTTCAATCTGAAAGCATTCAGGGGCCTTGATATCTTCCAGGTTAATGCCTCCAAAGGTAGGTTCCAGCGATTTAACAATTTGAATAAATTGTTCCGGGTTGGAAGCATCCAGTTCCAGGTCGAATACATCAATCCCGGCAAATTTTTTAAAGAGTACTCCTTTTCCCTCCATTACGGGTTTGGAAGCTTGTGGTCCGATATTGCCCAATCCAAGTACTGCCGTACCATTAGATATAACTGCAACCAGGTTTCCTTTGGAAGTGTACTCGTAAGCATCTTCCGGGTTATCGGCTATGGCCAAACAGGGTTCAGCAACCCCCGGCGAGTAAGCCAGGGCCAGGTCATACTGTGAGGTAAGGGGCTTGGTTGCGGAAATAGCAACTTTTCCCTTAGGTTCCTGTGAATGATAAGCAAGCGCGTCTTCTTTTCCTATCTTGAATGGCATGGTGGTGTAGGGGTAATGATTTGCAAATGGAAAAGGCTAATATCCAGAATTCCTCAGGAAAAAAAAATAAAGGGAAGTCATGAATGAAACTGCAATGTAGGGTTTAAAAATAAACCTGTTATTACTTTAACAACCAGTTGGAAAGGAAAACGGGTTAAACCCATTATACTTTGCTTCACCCCTGGTAAAAGGTAGCATAGCATTTAGTGATTTTGGTAATAATTTACTACCCTGGAATAAAGGTCGTTCCTGGCTTGTTCAGCCCATCGTTCGTATAGTGAATTACGACCGGGCAAATCGGGCTTTTCTTCATCAGCATCTCTTTCTACACCACGGGGAAGGGCTCGCCTGTCGCCGGTGTAAGTTATCCAACTGTCCTGGTAATTGTAGTCCGGGCGTACCGTTACGGTTTGTAGTAATCCGCTAGTATTGGCATCAGAAATATTAACAGTAACTTTACCGTAGGCACGCTGAATCCTTTCGTGGGTTTTCACGGTTGCGCTCACAGTTTTGTAAACCTTTCGTTTAATCCCATTTCCAAGGTCCCGGGTGGTAAGTACACTATCCTTTTTAAAGGTCTTTTTTTCTATCTTTATTTTAGGAGGCTGTACCTCGAAATCAGCAACATTAATTTCTAATATGTGGTCGCTGTTTTTAGCCTGTTCCTGTTTATTGCCCATATCCATGTAAAACTCGAGGAACATTTTACCGCGCTCGTACTGCTTTAGTTTACTGAATAAAGCGGCACTTAGTGCCCGGTTACGCTGCTGGTAAGCAGTGGAAATTACCGTAACCCGGATGGTAGCTTCCTGCCTGGCGATTTCTATTTTTTCCCGGGCACCATAGTGGTTGGGATTGAACTCGTTCGCCCTTACCAGGTAATAGTATGCTTCTTTTGCTCCTTCCCGGGTACCCAGGGTGAGAGCGGTCATGCCGGCATCGTACTGTTCGTCGGCAGCGCTTTCCCTCACTTCAGCTATTTCATTGTAAAATGATTCGGGGTTTCTGATTACGCGCTTTGCCCCGGGCGAAGACTGAACCGCGTTATATAACTGGTTCAACGACTCGTAAATTTCCATCGACTTCGTGTACTGGAAAGGATCATTGGCAGCCTGGTATTGATTAATACGGGCTTTTAGTTGTTTAACAGCTTCAGGGTAGGCAATTTTCAGTGCCTTTCGGGATTTATCATGACTGGCTTTTCGCTTAAGCTTATCGGTAGCTTTCATTACGGCCTGGTAATAGTTTCCCTGCTCTGCCAGTTTTAAACTGCTGTTGCAAGCCGATGCGCCCAGGAAAAGGCTTAACAATGATACGTACAGGAAGCTTTTCATGGCTGAATGCGTTGTTTAAGAAACAATGTCAAAAATAGTGCTAATTAAGAAATGTTTTAACTCGCTAGTTGAAAAATGCATAACAACCCAAAAAGGTACCTGAGAATACTTTTCATTATACTATTAGTGCTGGTTGCCCTTGCTGCTTTGCTCATCAGGCCTACGGATCATACCCCTTACCAACAAACCAGCTTTTACGACCGTACTTTGTCCGGGATTTCTTCTTTCAAACCGGATAGTAGCCAGCAGGTTCAGGCTGGATGGGGCAGGGGAAACATTACGCCCCATTCGCCGGCCCCACTGGTTGCATACGGCCGGCAATTCAACAATTTCAAGGAAGTAGCTGATAGCTGCTTTGCCAGGGTATTTATGTTCAGGCAAGGGGGGGAGATGGCTGCCCTGGTTTGTTTGGATTTATGGATTATGCTGCCCGGGCTAAAAGCTAAATTAAGCCGGGTAATAACAGAACAGTTTCCTGCGGTTCAGCAGGTTTATGTAACCATCACACACAGTCACCATTCGTTCGGGGGATGGATGCCGGGACTTACCGGGAGGTTAATTCTGGGCAAATACGACCAGGCTATTGAAAAAAAACTGATTTCAGGGACCCTTCAGGCTGCTAAACAGGCCGTATCTTCCATTCATCCGGTTACGGTTGCTTATAAAGAAGTTGAAGCGGGTGAATTTGTTAAAAACCGTTTGGTAAGTGGCGGTCGTTACGATTCGCTGGTACGATGTGTGGTTTTGCAAAAACCAGATCAACGGGCAATCATTACGGTATTTTCGGCCCATGCTACTTATTTGAAGGGAGAGATAAAAGAGTTGTCAGGCGATTATCCTGCATCCCTTTGCCGGGCGCTGGAATCTTCTGGTCAATATTCGTTTGCCGCCTTTTCAGCGGGCGGAATGGCCAGCCATACACCGGTTAAACGGTACGCCCGAACGATAGAAGGTGTAAGCCGGTACGGCAAGGCCATGGCGGAAAAAATCATTAGTCAAACCGATTCACTTTCCGGTAAACCGGTTTACCGGTTGGGCATAACCAATGTTCCTATCCAGCTAAGAGAACCGAATTTACGAATTACTGATAACCTGATACTTGCACCCGCTGTGTTTAATGTTTTACTGGGTAAGCAAACTTTTACCTTATCGTTTCTACAACTAGGAGATTGCGTATTTACTGGTTTTCCGGGAGAGTTAAGTGGACAGTTTTACGAACAGTTGTCGGAAAAAATTAACAGGCATGTAATTATGACCTCATTTTCCGGGGCATACTGCGGCTACGTTACCCTTCCCGAATACTATTCTCTTAAAAAGTACGAAACGCGCGATATGAACTGGTACGGTCCGGATACTGGCCCGTACGCTATGGAAATAATTAACCGGGTTCTGAAGAATTAAAGGTTTTTAATGATGTGTTCTACTACCCGTACGTAATGGTCTACTGCCTTTTGAATAAAGGCAGTGAAATCGCCAGCCGCATCTCCTTCGAGGGTATCACTGACGGCCCGTATGGTTAGGGAAGGAACGTTATTAGCATTGGCAACCTGCATAATTGCAGAAGATTCCATGTCGATAACATTTGGAAGCATATGGTGCCCGTTAATCCGGGTTGCCAGGTCATTGCCTGCCTGTTTTACGAATTGTTTTTTTTGCGCTGCATTAAGAAAGGCTGATCCTGACGCAATATAGGCATCAAATAAAGGTAGGTTGGTAACTGACCGCGCAAGGGCTACCAGGGGTGAATGGGCCAGGAATTCTCTTTCGCGGGTAAAAGGAAGTTCACCTCTCCGGAACTCGGGGTTCCAGCTTCTTACATCAATATCTGCATCTATGGCCGCCAGCCCAACGCCAACATCGCCAATATTTAGAGAGGCTTCCAGCGCTCCACCCACACCGGTAAACAAAACGTAGCTGGGCTTATATTCGCTGATTAGCTTTTGTGTGCGGGCAGCAGCAGCCACTTTACCCACGCCGGTGGCATCGATAATTATGCGGTGGTTGTGCCAGTGTTCATCTTTTAGGTGTTGACGATAAGCATCGATTTCAGCAGGCATCGCACCAAGTAGAACGATGGTAGAATCAGGCTGCATGAAGCTGTTTAAACTTCGACTTCCTAAATTTCTTTTCTGCGTACTGCCGGTCGATTTCTAACTTATCGGTGTTTTCTGCCGAAGGCATTTCAAACATGGCATCCGTAATAATTACTTCGCAGATTGAACGCAGTCCACGGGCTCCTAATTTAAACTCCATAGCCTTTTCAACGATAAAATCCAGTGCATCTTCTTTGAAGGTAATATCAATTTCCTCCATCTTAAATAGCTTGATATACTGTTTTACCAGGGCATTTTTCGGCTCAGTAAGAATCATTTTCAGGGTTTCCTTTTCCAGGGGATCTAAATGGGTAAGTACCGGCAGGCGGCCAATTAGTTCTGGAATTAAACCAAAGCTCTTCAGGTCGGGAGCAGTAACGTACTGTAGCAGGTTATTTTTGTTAATATCTACCTTTTCGGTATTGGTAGAAGCAAACCCGAGGGGCTGCGTATTTAATCGGTTGGCAATGTTGCGGGCAATTCCATCGAAAGCACCTCCGCAAATGAACAGGATGTTTTCGGTATTAAGGTTAATCATTTTCTGGTCGGGGTGTTTACGGCCTCCCTGCGGAGGAACATTTACACTGGTTCCTTCCAGTAACTTCAGTAACGCCTGTTGTACTCCTTCACCGCTTACATCCCGGGTGATGGAAGGATTATCAGACTTACGGGCAATTTTATCCAGTTCATCGATGTATACAATACCTCTTTCAGCGGCTTCAACATTGTAATCGGCCGATTGCAGCAGGCGGGTCAGGATGCTTTCCACATCTTCCCCCACGTAACCCGCTTCGGTGAGTACTGTGGCATCGGCAATGCAGAAAGGAACTTCCAACACCTGGGCCAGCGTACGTGCCAGGTAGGTTTTCCCGGTTCCGGTTTCCCCAACCATGATAATATTAGACTTCTCAATCTTTATATTATCTTTAGTATGTTTATCCTGCATTAACCGTTTGTAATGGTTATATACTGCAACAGATATCACTTTTTTGGCCTCTTCCTGTCCAACCACGTATTGATCGAGGTATTCTTTAATTTCCTTTGGTTTCATCAGGTTAAATTCCGGCAAATCATCCTGATTTTTGGTTTTCAGCTCCTCATCCAGGATTTGCTGGGCCTGCTGAATACAAAAATTACAGATGTGGGCATTAATGCCTGAAATCATCAGGTCTACCTCGCGTTTATGTCTACCGCAAAATGAACAGGTTACATCTTCAGCCATATGAGAAAGGGTTTAACACTAAAAATCGGTTTTAGCCGTACAAAACCGGTACTTGTAAATAAAAATAGAACTGCAATAGGCTATATTGCAGTTCCGGTTGAACAATATGATAGCTGAAATAACAGCCGGTTTACTTTACTCCTCCCAGCACTTCATCAATCAGGCCATATTCCACGGCCGCTTTAGGACGCATCCAGAAATCGCGGTCAGAGTCGGCTTCAATTTGATCGTAGCCTTTACCGGTGTGGTGTGAAAGGATATTATAAAGGTCTGATTTTAGTTCCAGGGTTTGCTGAAGGGTGATTTCCATATCGGATGCCTGCCCTTGCATACCACCCATTGGCTGGTGAATCATGACCCTGGCGTGAGGCAATGCTGTACGTTTGCCTTTTTGCCCGGCAGCCAACAATACTGCACCCATTGAAGCTGCCAATCCAGTACAAATGGTGGCAATTTCAGGTCCGATGTACTGCATGGTATCGTATATACCCAGGCCGGCATAAACGGAACCCCCGGGGCTATTAATATATAACTGCACATCTTTTGTGGCGTCGACCGACTGCAGGAACAGCAACTGAGCCGTAATAACATTGGCAATGTTATCATCTACCTGCATACCCAGGAAGATAATACGATCCATGATTAGTCGGGAAAAAACATCGATTTCAGCAAATCGGGTGGGTCGTTCTTCAATTACGGCACGAGTCATGTTTTCAACTTTGTGCACGTACTGATCGAAAGCCAATCCGTTAACCCCTTCGCCTTTCACGGCAAATTTCCTGAATTCGTCTTTATTAATTTGGTCCATAATAACTTAGCGTAGGTGTAAATAGAGTGAAAAATAAAAAGGAATGATTTGTTAAACGACTAATTAGGCCTCAATGTTGTTAACGTGTTCAACAAAGGCATCGCGACTCACCTTTTTAGTTTTAATTTCCACCCGGTCTTTTACGTGTTCAATAACTTTATCGGTGCGAACCATATTGTACGTTTGCATGTAGTGCTTTCCATTTTCAGCCTGGAGGTAATTCATCACAAAACTGTCGATATTATCGCCCAGTTGTTGCAGCAAACCGTATTGCCCCAGTTGAGCAATTACTGTTTCCTTTGCCTTGGCCATTACTTCCTCGTTATCTACGTTAATTTCTTCATCCTCTACAATCTTGCGGCTGATGAGGTTCCATTTCATTTCCTTCACGTAGTTTTCAAAGTCGCTTTCCAGTTCTTCCTCGTTCAGGTTTTCTTCGTTGCTGGAAAGTAACCAGCGTTTAAGGAAGTCGCGGGGCATATCCACATCTAACTGGTTTAATACGTGCTCGCGAATGTCTCGGAAAAGCAGGTTTTCGGTTTCCTTGTCGTAATTTTCTTTCACCTTTTCGGCGATTTTACTACGGAATGTTTCTTCGTCTTTAATTTCCTCTTCTTCTTCCGGGAAAGACTTTTTGAAGAGTTCTTCGTTTACTTCGTGAGGCACCTGGCGGTTGATTTCAGAAACCGTGAAGATAAACTCGCCAGTATGTTCATTTGCCTCCTCCGGAGCCAGGTTCATGAAAGCTGCAAATTTACTTTCTACGTCAAAGCTTTCCTTCGGGATAAACTTAACTTCATCGCCGGGCTTTACCCCAATAAATGGCTTTCGAGCATCCTCTTTTAAAAGACTGAGATCGAGAATTGTTGGGTCAATTTCCGTTTCGCCATCAACAGAAGTTAATTTCCCTCGCAGGATATCCCCATCTTCAGCAACTTCGGGATTGGTATTTTCACTGAACTGATTTTGTAGGTTCTGGATCGTTTCATTCACCACGTCATCGCTAACCTCAATTTCCAATCGCTCTACCGGGTCACTTTCGTTGATTTTATCTACAGGAATAGTTTCTACAAACCCCACATCGTACTGGAAAGTAAATTCTGTTTGGTTATTCCAGTCGATATTTTCCGTGTTATCTTCACGGGGTAGAGGATCGCCAACCAAATTAATTTTTTCTTTCTGAATGTATTCAGGCAGGGCTTTTTGCAAGATTGTATTAATCTCTTCGGCAAGGATGGCTTTTCCGTACATTTTTTTTATGACCTGGGCAGGCACCTTACCCGGACGGAACCCTTTAATTTGAGCCTTCTTGCGATATTCCTTAATTTTACTGTTCACCTCCGGCTCATAATCCTCGGGCTTCAGTGTTACATGAATGGTTCCTTCCTTACTATCTTTCTTTTCGAGTGAAATATCCAAAACTACTTTCGTTTTCGTGTGTGTGGGATAATATACAGAAAAACCCTCAATACTTACCGGGTGAACCGGATTGAGGGTTTAAACGTGCGGATGAAGGGAGTCGAACCCCCACGCCTTGCGGCGCTAGATCCTAAGTCTAGTGCGTCTACCAATTCCGCCACATCCGCGTAAATGAGCTGCAAATATACAAAAGTATACGATATTTCAATAAGAGGGGGGCGTATTAAGAGAAAAAAGTGCGGATGGAGGGAGTCGAACCCACACGCCCGTGAAGGCACTAGATCCTGATTCTAGCTCGTCTACCAATTCCGACACATCCGCTTTTTTCCGATATTGGAACGCAAATGTACCACTCTTTCTGAATAAATCAATGCCGGAGCCAGTAGTTTTTATTCCCCAGCGGGAACGGATTTATTATATTATATGTACCCGTTGATTAGTTGAATTCGTTAAACCAATTACGTAAATTATTTAAATAATCATCCGATAATTTTTTCTTATCGCTCTATATGACAGCTAACACAGCAGATCTGGAAAAGGAACAACGTGAAGTTGAGCGCAACTACCAGCGAATAATACAATTAGCCAGGCCGTTATTAAAAGACGGAGATGCCCAGATAATAAGAAAAGCGTTTAATATGGCCCAGGAAGCGCATGAGGGGGTGCGCAGAAAATCGGGTGAACTATATATTTTCCATCCCCTGGCTGTTACTGAAATTTGCGTAACGGAAATTGGGCTGGGCACTACTTCCATTGTTGCTGCCCTGCTCCACGACGTGGTGGAAGACACTGAAGTTACCCTCGAAGACATTGAAAAGGAGTTTGGAAGTAAAATATCCCGCATTATTGATGGCTTAACCAAAATTGCCGGGGTTTTCGATTACGGCACTTCGCAGCAGGCAGAGAATTTCCGGAAAATGCTGCTTACGCTTTCCGAAGACGTACGTGTTATCCTCATTAAGCTGGCCGATCGCCTACATAACATGCGTACGCTTGAAGGAATGCCCGAAGCCAAGCAACTGAAGGTTGCTTCTGAAACAATTTATATTTTCGCCCCCCTGGCCCACCGGTTAGGATTATACAGCATTAAGTCGGAGCTGGAAGATTTATACCTGAAGTACACCCAGCCCAAAGTATACCGTGAAATCGCCTCCAAGATTAACGCTACCAAAATTGCCCGGGAACGTTTTATTGACGATTTTTTGGCCCCGGTTAAAAAGGAACTCATAAAAACCGGCTACTGCTTTGAAATCAAAGGGCGACCTAAATCTATTTATTCCGTTTGGCGAAAAATGAATAAACAGGATATTCCTTTTGAGGAAGTTTATGACCTGTTCGCTATTCGCATCATTTTGGAAACCCCACCGGAAAAGGAAAAAGCTACCTGCTGGCAGGTATATTCCATTATTACCGATTATTATAGCCCGAACCCTGAACGCCTGCGCGACTGGATAAGTACGCCTAAAGCTAACGGGTACGAATCGCTACACACTACGGTAATGAGTGCTAACGGGCAGTGGGTAGAAGTGCAGATCAGGAGTAAACGCATGGATGAAATTGCCGAGAAAGGGTATGCTGCCCACTGGAAGTATAAAGGACACCTCATTAGTCAGCGCGCTTACGGCCTTGAAGACTGGATAAAAGCAGTTCGTACCATGCTTGAAGAAAGCGACGGCAATGCGCTGGAGTTTGTGGATGATTTTCGTTCAAATTTATATAAAGAAGAAGTATTTATCTTCACCCCGAAAGGCGACCTGAAAGTACTTCCCAACGGGGCAACTGCACTCGATTTTGCTTTCGATATTCACACTGAAGTAGGGGCATCGTGTACGGGTGCTAAGGTAAATAATCGTCTGGTACCGCTGAACTACCTGCTTAAAAATGGCGATCAGGTGGAAATTATCACCAGCGGTAAGCAGAAACCGAACGAAGACTGGCTGCGGTTCGTGGTCAGTTCCAAGGCCAAGTCTAAAATTAAAGATATCCTCAAAGAGGATAAAAAGGTAGCCGCTGCGGAGGGTAAGGAAATTGTACGCCGCAAGCTTCGCCAGATGCGCATGGAACTCGATAGCCTCACCCTTACCGAACTGGTTGAGTTTTTTAAACTGAAAACCCCCCTTGAACTGTACTATAAAGTAGGGGAGGGTACCATTCCTTCTACTTCCATTAAAAAGTTTAAACTTTTTAAAGATGAACAGCTGAAACAAAATCAGGCTGAAACTATTTCCGACGCCAAGTCATTCGCTAAAACGGTGTCTGAAATTAAAGGGGAGCATCAGGATCAGTTACTAATCGGTGAAGATATGGACATTGTAGATTATAAAATGGCCGAATGCTGCAACCCGATAAAAGGCGACGATGTTTTTGGTTTTGTTACGGTTAACGAAGGCATTAAAATTCACCGAACCCAATGTCCTAACGCAGCCAGACTGATGGCTAATTACGGGTACCGGGTGGTTAAGGCCCGCTGGGCTTCCGAAAAGGAAAATTACTTTATCACCGGGCTTAAGGTTATTGGTACCGATCGCATCGGTTTAATTTCCGATATTACGGCTGTTATTTCAGCCGAATTAAAAGTAAATATGCATTCGTTTAACATGAAAAGTAACGATGGTATTTACGAGGGAACAATAATGTTGTATGTTCACGATCGTTCTCACCTGGATAAACTCATTGCCAAGCTGGAAGAAGTAAATGGGGTGGTAAGAATTACCCGGATCGACCAGGAACAGAAGGTTTCCTGAATATTGAAAAAGAGTGAATAGTCGTATATTTGTTATTATTACACCTTACAGGATATGGATAACACCACTTTTGAGAAAGTAAAAGAACAATTTATAGGTTATCTGGAAACGAAGGGCTTTCGTAAAACCCCGGAGCGCTTTGCCATTCTGGAAGAAATTTATTCGCGCAATGACCATTTCGACGTGGAGTCGCTTTACAATAAAATGATTGAAAATAACTACCACGTGAGCCGGGCAACGGTTTATAACACGCTAGATGTGTTAATTGAGTGCGACCTGGTTACCAAACACCAATTTGGCAAGAACATCGCCCAGTATGAGAAGAACTACGGCTATAAACAGCACGACCACCTCATTTGTCGCAATTGTAACAAGGTAGTTGAATTCTGCGATCCACGGATTCAAAATATACAGAAAATGGTGGGTGAATTACTTAATTTCAGAATTAACCACCACTCTCTCATTCTTTACGGAGAATGCACCACGGAAAACTGCGAAAACAAATTGAAACCAGCCGAAAAATAGCCGGTTTTCCTAACTATCATTATATCATTAGCTTTGCATGGTGCTGTGAAATCTAACACAGGCTTTAACCCTTAAATTATGAAAGTTAACGTACTACTGGGCTTGCAATGGGGCGATGAAGGTAAAGGTAAAATTGTCGATTACCTCGCTCCACAATACCAGGTTGTTGCCCGATTCCAGGGTGGACCAAACGCCGGACATACCCTAACCTTTAATGGCATTAAACATGTGCTGCACCAGATCCCTTCCGGAATTTTTCGCCACGATATTCTGAATATCATCGGTAATGGTGTAGTGCTGGATGCTGTTATCCTGAAAAAAGAGATTGAAGCCCTTACAAACTTCAACCTCGATCTCAGAAAAAATCTTTTTATATCTAAAAAAACCGCCCTCATTCTGCCAACACATCGCCTGCTCGACGCCGCTCTGGAAAAGGCAAAAGGAGAAAAAAAAATCGGATCAACGCTTAAAGGTATCGGCCCGGCTTACCAGGATAAAATCGGCCGCCACGGATTACGGGTTGGCGATATTCTGAATGCTGACTTTAAAGCCTGCTATCGTAATTTGGTGGCTGAACATGAAAGCATACTCCGGTATCATAAATTTGAATACGACCTGGAAGTGCTGGAGAAGCCTTTTTTCGAGGCGGTGGAATTCCTGAAGGAGTTTAACCTGGTAGACAGCGAGTACCTGCTGAATGAAAAAATTACATCGGGTGATGCTATTCTTGCCGAAGGTGCCCAGGGATCATTACTGGATATCGACTTCGGTTCATACCCTTTTGTAACCAGTTCCAGTACGGTTACTGCAGGGGCCTGTACCGGGCTGGGTATCTCCCCTCATAACATCGGTGAGGTTTACGGCATCTTTAAAGCCTACTGTACGCGCGTTGGTTCTGGACCGTTCCCTACAGAGTTACACGACGAGTTTGGTGAGAAAATTCGAAAAGCCGGACAGGAATTCGGGGCCACTACCGGAAGGCCGAGGCGTTGCGGCTGGCTGGATTTACCCGCCCTCAAGTATAGCATTATGCTGAATGGGGTAACCCAGTTATTCATGATGAAGGCCGACGTGCTGAATGA
This sequence comes from uncultured Roseivirgaceae bacterium, assembly GCA_964542855.1. GTDB lineage: Bacteria > Bacteroidota > Bacteroidia > Cytophagales > Cyclobacteriaceae > CAZIWJ01. The sequence goes on along the minus strand of CAZIWJ010000033.1, from coordinate 2,139 downwards.
GTTTGAAGAAATTCGCGTTTGCACCCACTATGAACTGCCCGACGGTACTACTACCGAAAATTTTACTTACGAGTCGATGCAGGAAGGGGTGACCCCGATTTATAAAACCCTGCCGGGCTGGAATTGCAATTTGAAAGAAATCCGTAAGTTCGAAAACATGCCGGATGCTCTACAGGATTACGTGTCATACCTTGAGAACCAACTGGATGTACCGATTAACATCGTTTCAATTGGCCCGGATCGTGAGCAAACCATTATTCGCAAAGAAGTGCTGGAAGGGGCTTAGTATTACCCCTTCCTTAATTCTTCCATATCGCGGATCATTTCAGCGATCCGGTGGTAGTATTTTCCGTACATCATTTTTAGTTCCAGCCGGTAAGACCCCACTCCTATACCCGATAACAACAGGGTAATAAAGAGCACAAAGAAAACACTTACCCATAAAGGAGCCTCAGATGCCGCCTCTATCATTTTCGGATCATTGCTGAAGAATACCCAGTAGGTAGGCCACACAACTATGGGAGTACCGAAAGCCAGCAGTCGAGTATAATATCTGATAATATTATCCGACTGTTGCTTAAATTCCAGTAAGTAATGGTAAGTGTCGGACTTGATATCCAGCCTTTCCAACTCACCCATTTTTTTTCGGTTCAGGGAAAATAAAATGGTAAAGATTACTGTGCTGTATACCCCCAGTAACCAGTGCCCATAGTACCCCAGTGCTGTGCCAAGTAATAAAGCGAAGGGAATAAGTAAATAATTATTTGTTTTAAAGGTCCTGAAGATTTTATCAGTAACCAGTTGAGATTTCCGGCTATACAGGTTGTGTATAACCGGAGCTTCGAGGGTTTCCTTTTCCAGGAAGCCCTTACGCCACAGTTGTTCGATCGATTGTTCCATCCAGTAATTTTTTAAGTTTATTTTTAATCCGACTAATGCGCGCCCCGATGTTATTGGTAGCAGTACCCATGATATCAGCAATTTCCCTGTAGCTTTTCTCCTCCAGGTACAGTAGAATAATAGCCCGGTCTATTTCATCTAGTTTTTTAATCGCCTCGTAAAGCTGGTTCAGCGATTCATCACTGAAAGCCCGGTTGGCTTCGTAATGTTGCAGGCCTTCAAGGTTGGAAGTTTTATCACCCTGTTTCTTATCCTTTCGTTGTAAAGTGAGGCAAACATTAAGGGCAATCCGGTATACCCAGGTTGACCACTGGGCCTGTTCGCGAAAATTTTCCCGGCTGCGCCAAATTTGCAGGCACACTTCCTGGTAGTAATCTTCATAATCCGACTCCGTGGAAGTGTATGCCCGGCATATCTTAATAATGATGGGCGCGAAGGGTAGAATCTGGGTGTGGTAAAAATCACTACTCACTATCCTAATAAATTGGTTTCACCTGTTTAGTAGCAGAAATTTTATTTTATTACCGGTAACCTAAAAAAATTAAGCAAAAAAAAAGCCACACCGAAGTGTGGCTTTAATGTTTTACCATGAGTTAAAACAACACTACTCCACTAACCAAATTGGTACGTTAATGCTGTTAGAACCCCCAATCCTTTCAACGGCTGCATTGTAGTTTTCCTGATTTAAACTTTGTTCTTCACCAGGATATAAGAATTTCATCGGCAACACACCATCGTTACGGTCCTGGCAGGGAGTAGACAGGAATGGGATTCCGCTGAAATCCATTCCACTCTCATAGTACCAGCGGCGAACTTCGAAGTAAGGCTCCAGTCCGGTGAAGAACATAGATAGCCACTTCTGCTCCCATATATCAGTTGTTACACCATCGTAGGCAATTCCTGAATTGGTGTAATAGTCTTCGAAGTTAGTGTAACCAAATGGAGCGTAATCTACATTGTAGTAATCCATTGATGCCTCAAGTCCGGCGCGATAATGAGGCTCGACGTCGTCGGAAATCCAGCCTTTAGCCGCAGCTTCAGCAAGGGTAAATTCCAGTTCGGAATACGTCATGATAATTCCGTTGGCAATTTCAAGTCCGAGTTCACTAGCCTTGGTAGAATTAGGATCATTGTAATACTTGGCACCCAGGGCTGAACCTGTTTTGTTGCAGGCACCCGATCCGGCACCATTTTCAGCACCCGTAAATGTAGGGTTATCGTAATCGTCGTTATCCGGAC
>CAZIWJ010000032.1:0-22211 GCA_964542855.1 uncultured Roseivirgaceae bacterium | reverse complement strand
CGGGCGGTGGAGTCCGCTCCGTACGACCCGGCCACTCCCTCCACCTCGCGTCGCTAGATCCTTTCTTTTACAGGCTACCTAATGATTGAAAGTGACCTGGAGTAGCAAGAGCCCGCCCTGTGCTTTCGTTACTGGCAGCACGATAAGGAATTTACAGAAAAGACTTACACCCGGGAAGAAAGTGTGGAAGCGGTGAGCTGCCTGCTTAAAGGTAATCAGGTGTACGACCTGCCTCAAGTGAATTAATTGCTTTCCTGTTCCTCTGATCCACTCAATAACACTTTCTACTAATTTGTATAACCCTTATTGTTTACCCCTTTCAACCGTTCACTTACCCCTCTTTTAGGCTTCTACCCGGGGTTACCTGAAACAAAATTATACTTTACAAGTAGTAGTTAATGTTTACTTTAGTATGCATGCATCATAAATAAGCTAACGTACTCGTTTACCCGCAAGCTCTTATGAAGATATACAATCTGCTCGTTTCTTTCTATCGCATTTACCTACAGGTGTTGTTTGCCATTGCTCCCGGTTATGCTGCCAAACGGGCGTTTCACCTGTTTGCCACCCCTGTTGTAAAGAAAAACCGCCAGCGGGAAATTGACGTGTTAAAGCGGGCGAAAAAGACTATTCTGAAGAAGAAAGGACTCAACATACACGTTTACGAATGGGGAGAGGGAGCCAAAACTGCCCTCCTGGTGCATGGTTGGGAAGGGAATGCCGGGAGTAATACGGGGTTTGTGGCCCCATTGCTAAAAGCCGGATACAAAGTCATTGCTTTCGACGGCCCGGCCCACGGCAAAAGCGACGGGAAGCGAACCAACGTAATTCACTTCTCGGAAATTATGAAACCCCTGTTCCTGGCCCACAAGCCAGAACTGATGATTACCCACTCTTTCGGATCGGCGGCCACCTCTTTCATGCTATATAATAATCCCGATTTAAGCCTTAACAAGCTGGTAATGGTTACTACCCCCAACCGCATTGGCGACATTATCGGGGAGTTTGCCGGTTACATGCGCATCAGTCCGAAGCAGCTGCAACTGATTTTTAACCACCTGGAAAAGCGGTTCGGGCGAAAAATTAAAGAGCTTTCGGTGGGCCACATGTTGCAAAAAGCTAACGTAAAAGAAACCCTTATTATTCACGGTCCGGCCGACCGGGTACTGAGCTACCAGTACGCCCGGCAGGTAGTGGAAGAATTTCCCCGCGCCCGATTACTGGATTCGCCCAGCAAAGGCCATTACCGGATTTTATGGGATGAAGATACCTTCGATAAGATATTAACCTTTGCCACAACCCCGGTGGCGGAGGTGGAAGAATAGGTCTGCTGAAAATCCTTCTTCCTCTATTTCTTGTTTACCTTTCGTGCAATGTTGCTGCATTCGGTTATATTTGGTGTATTACCTGAAATTAAACACTGAACAATATACCTTATGAAGAAACTGATGATTGGTTTCAGTATGCTGTTTGTTACTGCATTCGCTGCAGGGCAGCAACTGAATATGGAGAAGATAGCCGAAGCGCTGGAACCCCGCAGCATTGGCCCGGCCGGGATGAGTGGCCGGGTAACGGCCCTCGACCTGGTAGAAAGCGATCCGGATATTATGTACGCCGGATCAGCTTCGGGCGGTTTGTGGAAATCGACCAGCGGCGGAATAAACTGGGAGCCTGTTTTTGATGAGCAGCCGGTACTTTCTATCGGGGCGGTAGCCGTTTACCAACACAACCCCAGCATTATTTATGTAGGTACCGGGGAAGGCAACCCGAGGAACAGCCAGGCAGCGGGTGCCGGCGTTTACAAATCGATGGATGCCGGTAAAACCTGGGAATTCATGGGGCTGGAAGCCACCCGTAATATTCACCGCATTGCCATTCACCCCGACAACCCCGATATCGTTTACGTTGGCGCCCAGGGGTCGGCCTGGGCCGATACCGAAGCCCGGGGCGTGTATAAAAGTACCGATGGCGGGCAAAGCTGGAATAAAGTTCTTTACGTAAATTCGCGCACCGGAATTAGCGACCTGGTAATGGACCCGGCCAACCCGGAAAAGCTGATTGTAGGCATGTGGGAGTTTCGTCGCTGGCCCTGGTATTTTAAGTCGGGTGGTGAAGGTTCCGGTTTATACGTTACGCACGATGGTGGCCGCAACTGGAAGCAACGTACCCACGAAGACGGTCTACCCAAAGGCGAACTGGGTAAAATAGGCCTTGCAATTGCCCGGTCGAACCCCGATGTAGTGTACGCTTACGTGGAATCGAAGAAGAACGCCATTTACCGTTCGGATGACGGCGGGGTGAAATGGAAGAAAACAGCAGATAAAGACATCGGCAGCCGCCCGTTCTACTACGGTGATTTGGCGGTTGATCCTTCTAACGAAAACCGGGTGTACAGCGTAGCTTCCAGCGTTCGCATCAGCGAAGATGGGGGAAAGAATTTCGAGATACTGCTGGGCTTCGATAAAGTTCACGTAGACCACCATGCCTGGCGCATCCACCCGGAAAACCCTGATTTAATCCTGGATGGAAATGATGGGGGCATGTATATTAGTCGCGATCGCGGGGAAAACTGGCGCTTTGTAGAAAACCTGCCACTGGCCCAGTTTTACCACATTAATTACGACATGGCTACGCCCTACAACGTAATGGGCGGTTTGCAGGATAACGGTTCGTGGCGCAGCGAGGCCTACGCCTGGCGCCGGGGCGGCATTCGAAACGCCTACTGGGAAGAGATTGCCTTTGGCGATGGTTTCGATGTGGTACCCGATGCAAGCAATTCCCGCTACGTCTACGCCATGTGGCAGGGAGGAAATTTGCAGCGGGTTGACCTGGTAAACGGTAACTCCAAGTACATTAAACCTTCTCACCCGGAGCACGAAGCGTTCCTGCGGTTTAACTGGGATGCTGCCATTGCTGCCGACCCGCTGAATGATAAAACCATTTATTACGGCAGCCAGTACCTGCACAAGAGTACCGACCGTGGAGAAACCTGGCAGATTGTTTCGCCCGACCTTACCACCAACGATCCCGACAAGCAGAAGCAACTGGAAAGCGGGGGGTTAACCTACGATGCCACCCAGGCCGAGAACCATACTACCATTACTGCCATTGCGGCCAGTCCGCTGGAAGAGGGCGTAATCTGGGTAGGCACCGACGACGGAAACGTACAGGTTACCCGTAACGGGGGCGAGAGCTGGGAAAATGTAATCGGTAAAATAAAAGATGTTCCGGCCAACACCTGGGTACACCAGGTGCACGCCTCGAAATTTAACGAAGGAGAAGCGTTTGTGGTGTTCGATGACCATCGCAGGAACAACTGGACCCCTTACGTGTACCATACCACAAACTATGGCAAAAGCTGGAGCCGGATTGTTGACGAAAGCAACGCCGACAGCTACGCGCTTTCGTTTGTTCAGGATCCCGAAGAGCCTAACCTGATGTTCCTGGGTACTGAAACCGGTTTGCACGTTAGTGTAGATGGTGCCAAAACCTGGACGAAGTGGGGCGAAGGTTATCCTCACGTTTCTACCATGGATCTGAAAATTCATCCTCGCGAGGGTGATCTGATTATTGGCACTTTCGGGCGTTCGGTTTTTATTCTCGATGATATCCGCCCGCTGCGCAAACTTGCCCGGGAAGGCACGGCCGTAATGGAAGAGCCGCTGGTGGTTTACAACGCTCCTGATGCTTACCTGGCCAGTTACAGGGAAGCGGCAGGTACTCGTTTTACCGGCAATGCCATGTTTACGGGCGAAAACCGTCCGCAGGGAGCTATGCTCACCTTCAGCATTAATAAAATTCTGAAAGAAAATGAAGATGGAACCCCGGCAGAGAAAGACACGGTACTGGTTGAAATCCTGGACGGGCAGGATGAACTAATCCGTACGTTCCGGGCCGAGGCCAAAGCCGGTATGAACCGCACCCAGTGGGATTTACACGCGAAGGGCGAGCGCGGGCCCGACGATGAAAAGCCCGGGAAGAAAGATGCCCCGGAGCCGGCAGGGTTTCCAGTAATGCCCGGTGAATATACAGCACGGGTTACTTACGGCGATTACCAGCAAAGTACTACGGTAAATGTACTGATGGATCCTCGCATTGAGATCGGTGAAGCTGATATGATGGCCAGGGTAGAAATGGGCGAAAAGCTGATGAATTATATGCAGATGGCTACAAAAGCCGTAGATCAGTTGAACGAGGCCAAATCGACGGTAGCCCTGGTTAATAATCAACTGGCCGACCGGGAAGATGAAGCGGCTGCAGCCGTAAAAGAAATGGGTAAAACATTAATGGATACTATTAAGTATCACAGGGAAATGATTGCCCAGAAGGAAGTTCAGGGTATTTTACGCGATCCCCACATCGTAAGTGGAAAGCTGAACGCTGCCCGTTCGTACTTCATGAACTTCTGGCACACGCCAAATGAAACGCACGAACTGGTGCTGAGCCACGTAGCCCACAGCCTGGAAGAGCCGCTGGATAAAGTAAATGGGTTCTTTGAAGAAGAATGGGCTGAATACCGACAGATGGTTGATGAAGCCAAGATTTCCTTTTTCGAGAATTACGAAACTATTGGAATGAAGTAAAAAAATGATGCTATTTCCAACGAAACCCGCAAACGCAGTATAACTGCCCGCGAGTGAAATAATATAGAGACGAGCGACGCTCGTCTCTATTAGTTTACTGGTTTACAACTTGTTGATTTCGTCCTGAACGAAGGTCATCAGTTCCTGGATATAATCGGAACTGAAATCGAAATGGATATTGGCCGCCCGGTAAATTTCGGGGATGTTTTTAGTATACCCGAGTTTCAGCGCATTGATGTACCCTTCCAGTCCTTTCTGCGGATCTTCCTTATAATTTTTCCATACTGCAATGGCCCCAAGCTGAGCAAACCCATACTCGATGTAGTAAAAAGGCACTTCATACAGGTGCAGTTGCTTCTGCCACATGTAATTCTTCTCCTCTTCCAGCCCGTTCCAGTCGGTAATCGTGTCGGAGAACGTATCCAGGATATCATTCCAGGCTTTTACCCGCTCTTCGTTGGAATGCTCAGGGTTTTCATAAATCCAGTGTTGAAACTTGTCGATAGTAGCTACCCAGGGCAGGGTATCGATAACCTGCGCAAGGTGTTCCTTTTTAGCCCGTCGCAAGTCTTCCGGATCGGGGAAGAATACATCCCAGTGATCCATAGAAATTAGTTCCATGGCCATAGAAGCCAGCTCAGCCACTTCGGAAGGCGTATTTTTAAAATCGGCCAGTTCCAGGTCGCGGGTCAGGAAAGAGTGTACAGCGTGGCCGCCTTCGTGCATGAGCGTTACCATATCGCGCAGGTTAGAGGTGGCATTCATAAAAATAAACGGCACCCCTATTTCCATGAGGGGATAATTGTACCCGCCCGGAGCCTTACCTTTTCGCGATTCCAAATCGAGGTGACCCATTGCTTTCATGGTAGCGAGGCAGGAGCCGAGGTATTCATCTACCCGACGAAACACTTCAATTCCCTTGTCGGTGAGTTCTTCACCCGTTTCAAAAGGCTTGAGCGGGGCAGCGCCACTGGGCTCTACTTTTTTATCCCACGGACGTAACCGTTCCACGCCCAGCTTTTCTTTTCTTTCCAGTGCCAGTTGGTCCAGAATGGGTACTACCGCTTTGGCTACCGAGTTGTGGAAGGCGAAGCAATCTTCCGGTTTGTAATCGAAACGTCCTTTAGCCACAAACATGTAGTCGCGATAGTTCTCAAAATCGGCATTGCGAGCTACTTCGTCGCGAAGTTTAATCAGGGTGTTAAACAGTTCGTCGAGTACCTCCTTATCTTGCAGGCGGCGGTCCTGTACTTTGCGATACACCTCTTCCCGCAGTGCGCGGTCGGACGACATCAGGTAATTGGCAGCCTGTTGCAGGGTTAGTTCCTGCCCTTTTACCTCTACCGTCATGGCCCCGTTAATCTGACCGAATTTCTTTTGCTCGATCTGCATTTTGGTATTCAGCGGAATATTTTCTTCCCGGAATGTTCTCACATCCTTCTCCAGGTCGCGGATCATAATCGGGTAACCGCTTTCATTAATTTGTTTCAGCGCTTTGTTTTCCAGTGCCTTTTTATTCAGCTGGTTACTGATGGGGGCTACCCTGGGGCTGATTTCCTGCACGAACTGATCGAAACTTTGCTGCAGTTCTTCGTTATCAGTATCGCAGGTCATTTTAATGTAGCGCCAGCCCATATTTTCAGACAGGGCTGCCCCCAGCTCGCTTCGGTCGGCGAACCACTGCTTTAATTCTTCGGGGGTTTGCGGGTTTCTTTCCAGTAGTTTATCGAAGTAGGGCTTTATGGTTTCCCAGCTTTCTATGGTAAGCTCCTCCGGAATAAACTTGCGAGGGGCCCTTTCAGGGATATTCACTTCCATGTGTTTTCAATTTTGGTGTAACGACGAATGTATACTGTTGTACGGTGGTACAAGCATAAAGATTTAACGGTCAGGTTCCGGGATATGATGTACTCCGGAACCTGTTCGAGGAAAAAAGATTAATCCAGTCCGCCGGTCATTTTTTCGGGTACTACCCATTCGTTGAACTGCTCACTGGTTAGCAAGTTAAGGGCAATGGCTGCTTCCCGGAGAGACGTTCCTTCAGCGTGCGCTTTCTTGGCAATTTTAGCTGCGTTTTCGTAACCAATATGGGTATTCAGGGCCGTTACCAGCATGAGCGAGTTTTCCAGCTTTTCTGCAATAACCGGATGGTTGGGTTCAATGCCAACGGCCAGGTTATCGTTAAATGACTGGCAGGCATCGCCCAGCAACTGGGCCGACATGAGCATATTATACGCCATCATGGGCTTAAACACGTTCAGTTGAAAATGGCCGTTCATGCCGCCGGCACTCACGGCTACATCATTACCGATTACCTGGGCACAAACCATGGTAAGGGCTTCACACTGGGTGGGGTTTACCTTTCCGGGCATGATAGACGACCCGGGCTCGTTGGCCGGAATAATGATTTCCCCAATACCACAGCGCGGTCCGGAAGCCAGCATGCGAATGTCGTTACCGATTTTCATCAGGCTTACAGCCAGTTGCTTCAGGGCGCCGGATGTTTCTACCATAGCATCGTGGGCGGCCAGGGCCTCGAACTTATTTGGCGCGGTAACATGAGGGTGGCCGGTAAGTGCTGCAATTATTTCGGCTACCCGTTCGGCGTATCCTTTTGGGGTGTTCAGGCCGGTACCCACGGCTGTTCCGCCGAGTGCCAGTTCGGCGAGGTGGGGTAACGTGTTTTCCAGTGCTTTCAGGCCATGATCGAGCTGAGACACATACCCGCTGAATTCGTGGCCCAGCCGGAGGGGTGTGGCATCCATGAAGTGGGTACGGCCTATTTTCACCACGTCCATGAATTGCTCAGCTTTGTTGTTGAGCGTATCGCGCAACTGTTTTATTTTGGGCATGGTTTCTTCCACCACTTTCCTGTAACCGGCAATATGCATGGCTGTGGGGAAAGTATCGTTAGATGATTGCGACTTATTCACGTCGTCGTTCGGGTGCACCTGCTTCTTATCATCGGAAAGGGTGCCTCCCATTAACACGTGTGCCCGATTCGCAATTACCTCGTTCACGTTCATGTTCGACTGCGTACCGGAGCCGGTTTGCATCACCACCAGCGGAAACTGATCGTCGTGCTTCCCTTCGAGAATTTCATCGCAGGCCCGTGCAATGAAATCGGCCTTTTTCTGATCGAGCACACCCAGTTCGGCATTAGTTGCTGCGGCAGCCTTTTTGAGTATGGCAAAAGCGTGGATAATTTCCATGGGCATTTGCATGGTACTTACCCCGATTTTAAAATTATTTTTAGAACGCTGGGTCTGTGCTCCCCAGTATTTTTCGGCGGGAACCTGTACTTCCCCCATTGTGTCGTTTTCCGTTCGAAAATCCATAGTTTATTGGTTTAATTTTAGTCGTTTTTCAGCCCGTGAATTTACAGCTATTTGGCAGCGTAGCCAATTAACAACTGTTTTAGCATTTTTCTAATAAGCAAGGTTCGTTGTCGTATTAATTTGTATTTTTTTAAAATTATTGCCTTTTAATTGCACAATATTTAAATTATTGCCCCTCAACTTAGCGTATATTAACCAAATATTAATTTTAAGTGTAAATTTATTATATTTACGGTCACAACCACTCACCAGGTCTTTACAGGTATTACTTTTTCAACGGATAAAGCAGCATTGGCATGCAAGAAAACAGAATCCAGATCATCCCTTCAATTTCCATGATAGATAACAAAATTACCCGTTTAAAGAAAGGTGATTTTGAACTGGAAAGTGTATACAAAGATAGCCCGATCGATTTAGCGCAAAAGTTTGAGGATCATGGGATTACCCAGATTCAGCTGGTCGATTTAGACGGCACGAGGTTAGGTAAGCCCGGACATTTCCACGTGCTCGAGGCAATTGCCGGCCATACCAACCTGGAAGTTGACTTTGCAGGGGGGTTAACTACCGACGGTGCTGTTTGCTCTGCTTTTGATTTTGGAGCTACCCGGGTTACGGCAGCCACCCTGGCCGCCAACCGGCCTGAGGAATTTGCTTCCTGGGTTATGAGTTACGGTCGGGAGAAGATTGCCCTGGGCGCTGACACGGCCCCCGGAAACGAGATCGACCGTAAGATAGCCATTAGCGGATGGCAGGAGCGAACTGAAATTGACCTGTACGATCACATTGAATTCTTTTATTCCCGGAGCCTAAAATACCTCAAAACCAGCGACATTTCCCGTGAGGGCAGTGTGGGAGGCCCTTCTTTTAAACTGTACAAAGAGTTGCTAGATCGATTTCCGGGTATTAGCCTGATTGCCAGCGGGGGGGTCCGTACCATTGAGGATATTGAACAGCTTCAGCACATTGGCCTTTACGGGGTTGTTTTTGGAAAAGCTTTTTACGATGGAATGATTACCCTGAAAGACATAGAAAAGTTGTTGCTTGCCAAAAGTTTATAGCCTGTTTAGCCGATTGCAAAAAATTTAATTTAACCCGCTTTAAGCGGGTTTTTTATGTGTGTTCCTGAACTACATTACCGGTAATGCAACAACCGGTTTTGGCAATATAAATACAGGAAAAGGTCAGCGTGGATTAGGCAGGTTATGGCTTACCCTCCTGCTATTCATGATGAGTGTGGTTATGGGAACCATAGGATTTATGCTCATTGAGAAATATACCTTGCTCGATGCATTTTACATGAGCATGATTACCCTGTTAACCGTTAGCTTCACAGAAGTACAACCTCTAACCAATACCGGGCAATTAGTCGTAAAACCGGGGCAACTATAATAAGCTACAAGCACCTGAACGGGGAATTTGAGCTTAATCCGAACGGGGATACCCGGGTAACACAGGACGATACAATAATTATTATTGGTACGGCCAGGAGCATCGGCCAATTCAAGGAGTACTTTTCCGTGCAGCAGTAGCAGCGCCCTTACATCCGGATTAATTCTTTGAGTGGTTGCGGTGCTACATCGTGCCCCCCTTCGTAGGGGTGTAGGGTGAAGGGTTTACCTGCTGCTTTCAGCCTTTCGGCTTCTTTATTAATACGGTCGGGGCTAACGAGTTCATCCTGGTTACCTACCACGAGGTAAATGGGCTCAGGAAGTAAAGCCAGGTTCATTTCCGGGGGAATGCTTCCAGCCCAAAGTATCATTTTTGAAACCGGCAGGTGAGTTTGCACGGCCCAGCGGGTTACAGTAGCCACGCCCTGTGAAAAGCCAAGCAAACAAAGACGGGCTGATTTAGTGATTACCCGGTTAGCAACTACATCGGCCAGTTCATTAATATAAGCCACGTAGTTTTGCATGGCCAGGTCTCTTTTTTCCTTTGTCATCCAGGTACTTCCTACCCGACCGCTAAACCCTTCCCGGTAAAAGTAGTTGGTTGCCTCCGGAGCAATAATGAGTCTTTGTTCGTTCATCACCCCGGAAAACTTTCGCAGAAAAAAACGGGCAAGTTGCCCGTAACCATGAAATACTATCCACACTTCTTCGTACGGTACCGACGGATCGGCACTGGCGTAGAAGGTAGCCTGATGGGCGTATGTAATTCTTCCGGTATATTGTTCGGCCATGTTAGCGTTTAAACCCGAGTACTGCCCCGCCGCAATGATTGGCAGAGCCTTCAAAGGTAAACGTAATGTAGTAAATACCAGTGGCGTTACAAGGGTAAATGATTCCTCTTCCGAAATTTCCGTTGTTATAGCTGGTTCCTACTTTATTCCGGTTAGAATCGTACAGGCTCAGGATGATTCCATCGGTAGATTCACCCTGTGCACAGATATTCATGAAGTACTGAGTACCCTTGGCAAACACGTAAGAGTATTCGATTTTTTCCTTGGCACCACCTTCGCCATTAATTTCGTAGCTCTTCACGAAGTTGAAGCCATCCGCCAGCTTGGGGATACATTCTTCGGTGAACTGAGCCGGGTCGCATTGCGCATAAGTACTGGTTGATGAAAATGCAATGCTGAATAAAACACACAGTATGATTAATATATTTTTCATAGAAGCAGTTCTCACGGTTTATTTTATCACGCTGTTTCTGATCTCGGCTGTAATCTGGTTAATGTCGTTAAGATGTTCATCGGTAATATTGATTTCTGTTTTACTCTCGTTCTGAATCATCATAATCCCGTCAACTTCTACCATCTTGGACTCGGAATACGTTTGGGTTATTTCAATGTCGTTAAAGACGGTCTGCAGTTGCTGCATTTGTTTTTCCAGGTCCTTGATGTTCGGGTTAATCTTTCCGTATTCAGACAGCAGGAGCATAATCTGGTCCATGATGATTTTCTGCTCACCGATGCGCTCTTTCAGGGCCCGACTTTCGGGGTACTTTTCCGACACCTGGCAAAGGATATGCAAGGCTTCGATCCAGCCACCGGTTAGTAGCAGTACACTTAAGTTTGTGCGTTGCTGATTCTGGAGGTAAGTGTTGATGTCGTTGAAGTTCTTGGTGGTAATCAGTAAGAGAGAATCCAGGTTGCGACTGTTGGTAGCCAGGCGTTTAATTACTCCGAAGTTGAAAAACTGCCCGATACTTAACCCGTCGGCCAGGTCGCGAATAGCCGTAAGGTAACCCAGGGCATCCTGATTTTGCTCGTAGATATTCGTGTATCCCAGGTCTGTACCGTACACGCCGAGGTTCATTGCCTTTTCGTAATTACTGTTGTAGTTGGCAATTTTATCGGGTGAATTTAAAATAGTAGGATCGTAGTTGGTTTCCATTTCTTTCAGCAACACGGCTACTTCGAGGGGGGAAGGAATTTGTTCGAGGATGGCTTGCAGCGATTGTTCATCGACCTGCGGACTGCTCTCTTCCTCGGCTTCAAGGCTTTCAAGCATGGCTTGCTCTGCCGATTTCTCTCCGGATCCGCAGGCATACATCAGCAATACCAGTATACTTAAGAGTAATCTATTCATGGACGTATTAAGTTTAACAGTAGCAAAACTATGATTCGGTTAAATTTAAACAAGGAATTAATTTCACTCGAAAACACAATGTAATATTTTGATACAGAACGCATTACGTATTTTAAATTTACCTCTTGCCAAGCTTCAGATTCATGAAAAATGCCAACAGTTTACGCAGTGATTCAAAGTACAGGGTTACGTACAATACCAGGGTCATAAACCAGATCACCAGTACGTTAAAGTAAAAAGTATCCAGGTACATCCCGGCAAAATGCTTTCTGGGCGCAAAAAAGTGAGCCCTGTAATCCAGTATTCCACCAGGCGAGGGAGCCGTAAAAATAGGATCAATGCGTTGCAGCATCTTTCCTTCGTATTCAATAATTCGCTCGGCCACATTTACATTTCGCACCAGGTCGGCAAGACTTTCGTTGTAATATTTGTCTTTCAACTTATCCATATTGTACTGGAGCTTTTCATTATTCTCCAGCAGGTAAGTAAGCTTTTCCTGTTTCTGCACTGCTTTGTTAAAAAGTTTCAGGTACTGATCGTTCAGGTAATCGAAATAGCTGATCAGTTTATTCTGAAGCTCCCGGTTGAAGTTGGCCGATGTAATATCTTGCTCTACGTCAATACCTTCCAGCCCTTTCTTAAGGGGTTCTTTACGGAGTTCTATCTTTACAATTTCCAGGTCTTTTTCGGCTTCCACCATACTGGAGTCGGTGCCCAGGCGCACATTATTCATCGCTTCTTCCAGCTTCACTTTTAAAGCCGGAATCAGGTAAGCGGCCTTATAGTCGGCCTGGCGCTCAACTTTTTCAAGCTCAAAAAACGGGCGTTTATAAGCGTTAGATTTAAACTGTTCTACTGCCATGGCTTCGTAAGCCCAGCGCGATACCATAAAGTCGGCAATTAACGGAACTTCCCCTTTAGAGCTTACCGAATTATTCAGTTTATCGAAGTTAAAGATTAACCCGCTTAGTATCATTTGTGGAATAAGCAGTAAAGGTATAAGGATATAAACCGTTACCGCTGAATTAAAGGCGGCCGATATATTCAAACCCAGCAGGTTAGCAAAGCAGGATACCGAAAATAGTACCAGCCAGAAGCTGAGTGTCATTTCCCTGATTTCGAGAATGGTATTGCCAATACCCACGAACGTAATGGTTTGTATGGCTGAGATGGCAAACAGGATAATTACTTTTGAAGTCAGGTAACTATTCCAGCTCAGGTTCAGGAACGATTCCCGTTTCAATATTTTCCGGTCGCGGATAATCTCCTCTGCACTACCGGTTAGCCCCATAAACAGCGATACCAGCACGGCCATCAGGAAAAATGCCGGGATATTTTCATTAAATCGGAATACGTATTCAGGATTACTGGCTTCCCGGTACTTAATAATGAACGAAAGGAAAATAGCCAGCAGCGGAGCTTCCAGGAAGGTAATTAGCATGTACTGGCGATTACTGACTTTCGAAAGGGTATCGCGAATGGTAAAGATTACTGCCTGCTTCAGTTGGGAAGGAATACTGAGTGAACTGGGTGGTGTTTCTTCTACCGCAGCATATTTTTCCAGACCGAACGCTTCCTTGTAGAGTTCATGCCACTGTTCGGGGGTCTTTTTTCGTTTATCGGTTAGCTGACCATATTCATCCACCACCTTTTCCTCGATGATGTTGAAGATTACTTCCGGGTTAATATTATTCAGGTTTTCTTTGTCGGCATCTACCTTATTTGCCTGCTTTTTAAAGTAAGTAATGGCATGCAATGGATTACCATAGAACACCGGGTATCCGCCGGTATCCATGATGTACATTTTGTCGAACATCTTGTAGATATCGGCCGATGGCTGGTGAATAACCACGAAAATAATTTTGCCTTTCTGGGTTAGTTCCTTCAGCAGGTCCATTACGTTTTCGGAATCGCGTGACGATAACCCGGAGGTAGGTTCATCCACAAACATTACGGCCGGTTCACGAATGAGTTCCAGGGCAATGTTAAGGCGTTTGCGCTGCCCACCGCTAATGGTTTTGTCGAGTATGCTACCCACACGCAGGTCTTTACGCTGGTCGAGCCCCAGGCTTTTCAGCACCGTCATTACCCGCTCGTGCAACTGTTCCGGGGGCATTTTAGCAAAACAAAGCTTGGCGTTATAGTAGAGGTTTTGGTATACCGTTAACTCTTCAATAAGCAGGTCGTCCTGGGCAATGTATCCAATAACGCCTTCTACTTCTTTCTTTTGCTCATAGATGTCGTAACCGTTTATTTCAACTTTTCCGCTGTAAGGTTTGGCAATACCGGCCAGTGTATTCAACAGGGTTGTTTTTCCGGCTCCGCTGGCGCCCATAATACCGATAAGACCGCCATGTTTTTCAGAAATATTAACGTTGCGTAGTCCGATATGCCCGTTAGGGAAACGAAATTCAATATCCTCCACGTTAAAGCTAACCTTATCGATGCTAATAGATTCGTCGAAATGGCGAACCACTGCACTGTAGTACAAAGCCCCGCCCCTTGGGGTTTTTATGGCACTTCCAGTAGAGAACAGGTAAGTTTGCCCCGGCTTCATGATGGAGCCGTTGAGCACAATTTCATCCGAGCCTACATATTCTACGAAGTACAGGTTTACGCTTTTTACATGGATAAATGCCACAAAACCCTGCAAATTCAGTTTGGCGAACCTGGTATTGTATTCTTTCTCTTTGGCAACCATCAGGATGCCTTCGAAGTTACACCACTCGTCGTACTTCTGGAGGGCAAAAGCCTCAACGAGCAGGTATTCCTCCCGGTCGATATCGAAAGCTTCAGCAACCGTGTTAATGATATTCATCCGCTGCTCGGTCTGGTTGCCGTCGGAACTTACCAGTTCAAGCAGTTTTACCAGAACGATAACTTTCTGTTTCTGGGTAAGGGTTTTATTAATTTTCCGGCTAATAGCCAGTGTTTTCACCGAGTCGCGAACGGAGGTCAGTTTCTTTTTCTTTACCTGTACCTCTTCTCCGTCTTCCTTCTTTTCTTTCTTAAGGTTATCGCCCACGAACTTGTCGTATAAGTCGGTATACTCCTGTACCGACGACTGGTCGAGCTGTTGTTTGAAGAAGTTAATGATGAATGTGCGTTCTACGGTAGATACACCACCATCCTGTTTGGTGATGATCGCAAAAAGTTGCGTAAGCGCTTTTAATATTTCTTCACTCATAATTCAACCGTTACGGGCACGCGAAAGCCGGCCCATTCCTTAAGAAATGATTGCAAATGCTATCCTGGCAGCAGGGATTATTCCTGCCGGGAGAGTTACACCAGCAATGGGATATTGTACTAGTAAGTAGCGAACTCGAAGGGAGCTTCTACCAGTTCAGCGAACTCCTGACCGGCTTCTTCCATATCTTCATCGTCTTCGTGATAGTACCAGTGCACGGTAATGCTGTCGATGTTTTCAAGCTTAGACAACACATCCAGAATTAGTTTAGAGGATGCGGTATTAAAATATTCCAGCTTGAATACGAAATCAGTTTTTGGGTTTGAACTGCCGGCGTACTCCGCGAGCCAATCGAGCACAGGCTGATAAAATTCAGCCGAGTCTTCGGGCAGTGAACGGCCTGAAATTTCAAAAATGCCGTTTGACTTATCTAAAATGATTTTAGGAGTATCTTCGGTTCCTTCCAGATTTAGGATTTCCATCACTGTGTTAAGTTTGATTGTAAACGAACTAAATTAAAGCCTGGGGATAACAGTCCTCAGGGTGAAAAAAGCATAATGATCATCCATGGGAATGAAATCATAGTCGAGTTTTTGTCCCGATTTCCGGGCCATATCCACAAAGCCTAACCCGGCGCCACCTTTATCGGAAAGCTGGGTATTTTTAATAATTTCTTTGTACAGTTGCTTCAGCCCGTCTTTATCGAGCCCATTAATTTCTTCCAGTCGTACCCGCAGGTTTTCCTCGTCCTGCTTGTTGCAGGGGTTTCCGGAAACCACCACGTAGTTATCGGTACGCTTACCTACCATAAAAATGGCGTTGTACTTTCTGCCTTCTTCCATTTCGGTAGATTCGGCATGCTTTACGATGTTCTGCAGGCATTCAACCATTACGTTAAATACCTTTCGCTTAATAGACGAGCCCTCGCCGATGGAGTCCATGTTCCGCTCGGCCATGGCTAACACTGATTTGGTTATTTCCTGGGTAAATTCCCCCTCATAAACCAAAATCAGGTTGTGCTCGAGCATCTTGTTATGGAGTTCATACACATATTTCATGATCCTGAATTTGTTATGACATTTGGTTTAAGTGAACAGTTAAAATTTTATACCGATCATCAGTACATCGTCGGTTTGTGTTTGCTCGCCCCGCCAGCTTTCCCACTGTTGGGCAAACTCCTTGTGTACTTCATCCATCGGCTTCTGATAGTTGTCAACAATTATCTTGCGTAGTCGCTTGGGCCCGAACTTACGATCTTCAGGCCCGCCGAACTGGTCGGGGAACCCATCCGAGCAGAAGTAAATTGAATCGCCTTCAGCCATTTTCAATTCAGTGGTGGTGAAGTCGGTCTGGTTCTTATAAATTCCGCCGCCAATGGGGAATTTATCGCCTTTAATTTCATTCATTTCCCCGCCCATCATGGCGTAAAGCGGTCGGTGCGCACCGGCGTACTGCACGAATCGCTGATTTACGTTGATGCGGCAAAGAGCGATATCCATACCGTCTTTCGACTTGGAATCGTCGCTGTCCTGCTTCAGGGTAGACGTAACGCCTTCATCGAGCTGATCGAGGATAGCTCCGGGTTCTTCAATTTTTCTACTGCGTACAATATCGTTCAGCAGGAAGTAACCAATCAGGGATATTAAGGCTCCGGGAACCCCGTGCCCCGTACAGTCTACGGCGGCAATATAAATATCATCACCGCGCTGCAGGAACCAGGGGAAGTCACCACTCACCACATCGCGGGCTTTGTAGAAAATAAACGATTCGCGGAACACCTGGCTAATCAGCTCATTATTGGGCAGGATAGCTCCCTGAATCCGCTTGGCGTAGTTTATACTGTCGTTAATTTTCTTGTTCTTATTCTTAATTTCCAGTTCGGCGAGCTTACTTTCGGTAATGTCGTGCGATACCAGGAGAATAGATTCCAGGTCGAGCACATCGTCGAATTCAGGAATAGCATTTACCTGCATAATCCGCTCGCCCAATTGAGGGGAAGGGAAAGGCATTTCCAATGATACCTTTTCGCTGGTATCTCTCACTTCGTTCAGAATCGATAACCATTTTTCGGTTACTCCCTCATTCAGTTCAACTTCTTCAATTTTCTTCTGCAGGAAGTGATCCGGCTTCTTCTCGGCGTAAGTTTCAATTACCGGGTTAATGTAGAAGAAGGTCCCTTCGTTGTCGATGCGGGTAATCAGGTCGGGTGAATTTTCCGACAGGGCCTGCATCTTGGATCGCATACGTTCTTCCTGCTCGGCTCTTCTTCGCTCGGTAATATCGCGTGAGTTTACAATGATTCCTTCTACTGCCCGGTCGGCCAGCAGGTTGGTACCGGTTGCTTCCAGCCAGATGGTATCGCCGTCTTTACGTTTGTATTCGTACTGGATGGTTAAAGACTCTTTCGGGTTGTCCAGTAGCTGCTTAAACATGTCATCGAACAGGGCCCGACCTTCACCTACAATGTTACTGGCATCGGTGTGGCCGATCATATCATCCTGCTTGTAGCCCAGAATACGTTCTACGGAAGGAGAAATGTAGCGAACCTCCTCGTTTTCTTCGTAGATGGTAATTACCTCGGAAGCGTTTTCCAGCAGGGAAGCCATGCGGTTCTGGGTGCGTTCCACCTCGGCAATCTGTTCTTCCAGCTGGTTGTTAGTTCGCTTCAGCTCTTCCTGCGTGGCCGCCATCTCTTCAGCGTTCTGCTGCAGAATTTCCTGCTTCTCCTGCAGCTCGCCACTCATTTTCTGCGATTCGGAAAGCAGGTTACGCGTGCGCTCGTTTACTTTAATGTTAAATACCGTTCGGGCAATAATCAGGCTAATTTCCTGCACAAACTTCACGTAGCGTTCGCTGAATTTCTCGAAGCCGGCAAATTCCATTACCCCATATACTTTTTCATCGGTAATAAGGGGTACCACCAGCAGGCAGCTTGGACGCTGATCGCCCAGTAGTCCGGAAGTAATGCTTACATAATCGTAAGGAATTTCGGTTCGCAGCAAAGTATCCTGTTCTATAGCTGCCTGTCCTACCAGGCCCTCAGCGAACTTAAAGGTGGCTTGTAAGTGCTTTTTCTTGTTGTAAGCGTAGCTTGCTTTCATTTCCAGGTACGGCTTATCTTTTTCGTCGTTTACCACGAAGAGTGCTCCCTGAACCGCACCAATTTTATCGGTTACGTAGGCTACCACTGCGTCACCCAGCCCCTGAACCGTATCGTGTTCGCGCAGAATTTCACCGATTTCAGCTACCCCGGTAACAATCCAGTTGCGCTCATCGTCGCGCTTTTCACTTTCCTGGATGCTGTTGCGCATGTTAATGAGCGAATTACCCAGTGTATCTTCCTTGCTCAGCGGCTCATAATCAGCATCGAAAGCCCCCTGCCCAATTTGGTGCGCAAAGCTGGCGGTTTGCTTCAGCCCCTGCACGAAACGATCGACCAGCACAGCCATATCGCCGATTTCATCGTTACTTTGTTGCTCTACCGATTTAGGCAAAATACCCTGTCGGAGCAGGTTGAGGGTTTCCTTGAGGGAAATAATCGGGGCAATGAGAAAGCGGGAGAAAATGGTACTCACCAGCAACGCCAGGAAAATCATGATGCCGGCCACAACGAAAAATTTGTAGTAGCTATCCTTGATGAAGCCGCTTATTTCGGCCGTATCAATTTTGGTTACCACGCCCCATCCTGCAGAAGGGATGTGCGTCCAGGTGGCCAGTACTTCCTGGTTCCGGTAATCCGTGGTTTTTACTGATCCTTCCTTACCCTTAACAGCCTGTTGCAGGGCGTAACCCCGCTGACTGTTCATTCCAACATTACGCAGGAAAGCCGCTTCCTTATCGAAGCGGAGGGGCGATATATAAACAGCGTACTCATCGTACTGCTTACCCAAATACGTTTCACCGGTTTCTCCGAGCTTTTCGTAATTTTTGAGTTCACTCATGAGGGGCATCAGATCCATTTCACCCATGAGGATTGCTACGGTTTCTCCAGAGGAATTTTTCAATCCCTTACCTGCAATCATCAGGGCAGTGTTCTCTCCCGGCTTGATATCGCCTATATACAGGGAATCGTGCATCCGGCCAATTGCTTCACGGTCTATTTTTCGGTAGGTTGATTGCGCGGAGGCTTCCGGATCGGTGCTTACAATAACATCACCGTTGAGGGTGGTAATGGTAACGCTATGAAAGTTATTCGATTTGCCAAAATAAGTAAGTTCAGCCCTCAGCTCCCGATCGAGCGTACTAATCAGGCTGTCGGAACCAACAGCATTATACTCGGTAATCAGCTCTACCGTACGCTTTTTCAGTAGTACTTCTGATGCCAGTTCAACGTTCCGGCTTTGTCGTTCAAAGAACAACTCAATGTGGCGGGCCGCACTCTTGTTAGCAATGCTGAGTCGCTGCAACTGGTCTTCTTCCACCGACCTTTTTACGAGGTCGGTAGTAATGTAGCCAACGGCCACTATGGTAAGGAGGACCAATGAAATTACAAGGAGGGTGATTTTACCACCAATATTTATCCTTTTAAACATAACACACGCTACCTGTTTCTAAATTCGTTATTCATCACACCCGGATCGCATAACCCTTGCAAATTGCGAACTTAAGCCAACTCTTTTACTGCGTTGGCTCATTCAAACTTACATTGTTATCTATTAAGGCTTTCTGTGCCAATTTATTAAATGCATCTTCTGCAACTCGTTCATCTCTGGTGGTGAACGACTTAAATGATGCCAGCTCAACTACTCCCCACATGTTATCATCCTTGCGAACGGGAATAATGAGCAGGTTTTGCGGGGTGGCCTGGCCCAGTCCTGAAATAATTTTCACGTATCCGTCGGGTACCGACTGGATGTTTACTTTCTTTCCTTCTTTGGCCGCCTGGCCCGACAACCCTTCTCCAAAACGATAACTCACTTCCTCTCCTTCCGGAACGTGGAAGGCATAGCCAGTAAACAGCTTGATGCTCCGCACATCGCCCTCTTCCACTACCTTAAATGCGGCTGCCTGGCTTACTTCCAGGTGGTTACATATTACCGCAAGGCCTTCCCTGAATAACTCCTCGGGTTTATCCGCACTGGTATAAGCCAGGGCGGCATCCATATCGATGAGTTCATTTTCCCGGGCTTCCCGGTTCATTTCGTCCAGGTCTTCAACGGTAACCTGATCGTTACTCTCGTCATTTTCTTCGCCAAACGATTCGGTGTATACCACATTACTATTTTTCTGGTGCTCCAGAATTTGCAGTACAACGGTAAGCAAACCACAGAGGAAAGTAGCCCCGACGATAAGCTGGGTTTTTGTAAATACTGGCTGGATTTCATCGATGGTCGTCCCTGCTGAGAACCCGGTTTGGTGTACCAGTTCGGCGGGGAGCTGGTACAGGTTATAAGCACTGAAAATGATGCCTACAAAGAACCCTGCGAGTAGAAGTTTCGATAATATTGATATACCTGAATTCGAATTCATATTCATTCTATTTATATACTATTGCCAGTTCCTGCATAAACTCCACGATCTCTTCTGTTTTAAGCACGTAGTCTATTTCAGTTATCTTTAATGCTGCCGAAGGCATGGTATCGATCATGCACTCTTCCGGGTCCTGTACAATGGTAAGCCCGTTTCTGTCTTTAATGCGTTTCATCCCGTAGGCGCCGTCGCGGTTGGCCCCTGAAAGCAGGATACCAATTACCTTATGGCGGTAAACATAGGAAGCTGTATCCAGGGTGATGTCGATAGCCGGTCGGGAATTGTTTACCATTTCCTCGGTAGATAAACAGAAAGAATTCCCCAGTTCTACCGACAGGTGGTAGTTGGACGGAGCCAGGTACACTTTCCCCTTGCGGATGTTCTCCTTGTCGTATGGCTCTACCACCTGTCGCTTGCTTTTAACCGACAATGCTTCCACAAAGCCATTCCGCACGTGTTTTAGCCGGTGCAGGCAAAGAATAACGGGCAGGTCGAGCCCATCCGGTAAGCGGGATAATATCTTGGTTATTCCCTGAAAACTACCGGCCGAGCCCCCTATCACGATTGCTTTGTACTGGTTATTTAATTTAAATCGAGCCATTCGCTATCGATACGCTATCCCTTACTCCTTAATCTTCTTGTAAATTTTTTCTTCGTTGTTCACCACGATGAACTTGTTCGATATATCACACCATATCAGTGACTCCTTCGAGCCAATGGCCAGGTAACCGTACTTGAACATACTCTCGTGAAGCCTGCGCAACACATCGTTCTGAAGCTTCTGGTTGAAATAAATCATTACATTTCGGCAGAGGATTAAGTCGAACTTGTTAAACACCGAACCTTTTACCAGGTCGTAGGTCCGGAACGAAACATCCTTTATTAATTCCTGATCGATGTAGGCTTTCCCGTCTTTGATGTGGTAGTAATCGTTTAAACTTTTTGCTCCCTGGAAGCGGATATAATTCTTTTCATTCAGTTCCATGTTCTTGGCGTTGTAAATGCTCCGCTTCGCCCGGTCGAGTACCGGCTTATCGATATCGGTAGCAATAATATTTGCCTTGTGCAGCACGCCCATTTCCTTGAGGGTAATGGCCATGGACACCACTTCTTCGCCTGAAGAGCAGCCGGCATGCCAGATGGAAATCTTATCGTGGTTCAGCAGGATGTTGGGTATTACCTGGTCGCGTACTTCCCTCCAGAAAGAAGGATCGCGGAACATCTCTGTTACGTTTACGGTAATTTCAGACAGGAACAGATCGAGGAAATCCTTTTCCTGATCGAAGCGCTTGATCAGCACATCGACCGATTGAATTTTATACAGCTCCAGAATGCGTTGAACCCTTCGCTTGAACGAAGACATGGCGTAGTTGGTAAAATCGTAACCATACCTTTCCTTAACAAACTCCGTTAATCTTCTCAGTTCTGCTATTTCTACATCCTGCTGCATTACCATTGTTCTAATTGGGTACTCTCATCCTTTAAAAAAGCTATTCATTTGAATTGCGGTACGACAAATAAAGAAAGAAAATCGCTTAGCAGGTGAAACCGGCAGGCGCGCAGGCACTTAAGCCATGTAAGGAACCTTTCTAAAAGTAGCTAAATGCCAAAAAGAACCCTTGATTTTGGTAAATGATGTGCCGTGTAAAGTATTGGGGGTACGGAGCATACCTGCTATTTTCGGGTAATATTCTTTAACTACGATAACTTACAAATAACCTGATTATCAAATGGTTATATGTAAGTAATTGGAAAAATATCTTCGGGATACAGTGCCTTTTGAAGAAGAATTCAGTGGAATGGCACCGAAGAAACCACCATTCATTCCATTATTTATCTACTTCTTAGTTGTGTGTTATTCCCACGGGTTTTTACCGATATGCTCTTCCTTTCCAACTGTACTTTCCAATATTAGCTGCAACTCCGAAAAACACCGCATAAGCAGAATAAAGCAGTTGGGTAATGATAAAAGGGAAGGGCCGGAACGTTTTCCCTGAGCCCTGTAAAACGCTGTTCAGCAAGAGTGCTTCCAGGAATATTTTAATGCCCAGCACCCCGATAAGTACCATCCACGAAAACCTGCCCAACAGGGTAAGCCCTACCG
>CAZIWJ010000031.1:0-22928 GCA_964542855.1 uncultured Roseivirgaceae bacterium | reverse complement strand
AACCCCTGAATTTACCCAAACCTCCGCTCGAGCGGGAATCTTTACAATTACAACTAACCGATTTAAAGCAGGCAGATCGTATCGTTGCTATTGATGAAGCCGAACATAAGCCCATGATGCTAGATCAGTTTCCCCAATGGGCCGATATTATTGATTACTGGTTTATTCATGATATTGATAAAACCGATCCTCGGCTGGCATTACCGATATTGCAACAGCACGTAGAAGATCTGCATGCTCATTTACACGGTTGAATGCTACATTAGGCCCTTTTTCCGGGCTTCTATGCCCAGGCCGAACAGGGCAAAATCGTACTGCACCGGGTCTTCTTTACTAAATGATTTCAACCGACGGGTTAGTTCAAGGGCACTCTGCCAGTCGGCGGCATTCCGGCTTATCAGTTTAAGCTTACGGGCTTCACGAAACACGTGCACATCGCAGGGGCAAACCAGCTGGCCGGTTCGGATGCGCTTCCAGATGCCGAAATCCACTCCCTGCTGGTCTTGCCTAACCATCCACCGCAAAAACATATTCAGCCGTTTGCAGGCCGATTTTCGTTCCGGGGTAGCAATGTGCTTACGCGTTCGGTGCGGGGCAAATTCCAGGCTAAAAAACTGGTGGTGGAAATTAACCAGGCCCTGCTCAATGGTTTCGGCCTGTTGGTTAACCAGGAATGCATCTTCCAGCGAATCGTGATGAGAATAATAATGACGAAGGAAGGCAATGAAATATAGCAGGTCGGTGGTGGTAAATGTGCGGTGCTTAAATGCCATTAACCGTTTCAGGTCGCTTTCCCCGTGCTGGGTAATAAACTGGTAGGGTGCATGGTCCATGAGCTGAAAAAGCTCCCGACATTTACTGATAATGGTTTTGCGTAATCCCCAGGCCAGCACTGCTGCGAATAACCCGCTAATTTCGATATCCTGCTTTTGGGTATATTCGTGAGGAATAGTAACAGGATCGCTGTCGATGAAATCGGGCTGGTTATATTGCTTCACTTTGGCATCGAGTAATGCCTTTAATTCCCTTTGTTTTGCATTCAATGTATTAAGAATTATATAGTTTTACGGCCAGTCCGGAATAAATGGTAATCCGGTTGGGCAAGTTACGGTATAAACCCACGTTTTTCATGGCACTTTTGCTTTCCTCATTTACACTGATTCACCCGGAACATCCTCAGCACCATCAAGAAACTGACCTACTTATTGAACAGGGAAAAATTACGGCTATTGTTCCGGGAGGAGAAATTCAGGAGGGCAATTACCGGGTAATAAAAGGGAACGGAAACTACGTCAGTGCCGGGTGGGTTGATATGCAGGCTAATTTCTGCGACCCCGGTGAGGAATACAAGGAAACGCTGCTTACCGGCAGCCGGGCCGCTGCCGCAGGCGGGTTTACCGGTGTACTTCTTCACCCCAATACTATTCCTGTAGTTCAGCAAAAAAGCACGGTTAACCACATCAGCACTTTTTCTGGAGGGGTGCCCCGGTTGTTTCCTGCTGCCGCAGTTACCCTGGAAACTGCCGGAACCGAGCTAACCGAAATGATTGATTTACACCGGGCCGGGGCAGTTGCTTTTACCGACGGGTACCACAGCCTCTGGCATCCGCAGGTCATGCTCAAGGCCCTGCAATATACCGGCAGTTTTGGCGGCCTGCTGATTAACCGGGCCGAAGACCGCCACCTGGCCGCCCTGGGCCATATGCACGAAGGAAATGTTTCTATCCAGCTGGGTATGTCGGGAATCCCGGTTATTGCCGAAACAGCCTCTATTCAGCGCGATTTACTGCTGCTGCAGTACGCCCTGGAGGAGGCCCACGCTAACCCTCCCCACCTGCACTTTAGCAATATTTCTTCCGCTGAGGGGCTGGCCCTCATTGCCGACGCTAAAGTGAGGAAGTTACCGGTTAGCTGCGATGTTTCCATCAGTCACTTATTATACACCGACGAAGACGTAAGTTCTTTCGATACCAACTTTAAGCTGGTTCCCCCGCTCCGCGGCCAAACCGACCGGGAGGCTTTGCTTAAGGGCGTTGCCGATGGCACGGTTGATGTTATTGTATCGGCCCATCGGCCCCAGGACATCGACAGCAAAAATTGTGAATTCGATTTGGCCAGTTCGGGCAGTATAACGTTGCAATCTTTTTTCCCCATGCTCAATAAGCTGGCAGGTAATGATTTACCACTCAGCCGGTTAATCCAGAAAATCACCTCGGCTCCGCGGGAGTTACTGGGGCTGGAACAACCGGCTTTTGAGGAAGGTGCCTCTGCCAACCTCACCTGGTTCTCTGCCGATGAGGAGTGGATGTACGACCGGAACAGCAATTATTCTGTTTCAACAAATACCCCTTTAATGAATGAATTGCTGCACGGCAAGGTTAAAGGAGTGATAAACGCAGAAAAAATGTGGATCGATGAGTAATCAGCCTTTATTACAGGTACCCATAAAATACGGAGCCTTTGCCAGCCTGCTGGCCATTGCCGTGCTGCTCGGTTTGTATTTTATGGATGAGAGCCCGTTTACCTCCAATGATATTCCTGACTTTATTATCATTGGCCTTTTTGTGTACTTTGCTATCCGGGAGTTTCGCGACTACTACAATGGCGGCAACCTCCAGTTCTGGGAAGGAATGACCGTTGGTTTTTTCTGTTACGTTACGCTGGCTGTGCTTACGGCCCTCTTCATCGGCCTGATATTCCCGCTTATTGATTCCGACATTTTGCAGCAATACGTGCAGAACCGAACCAATTTACTGGTCGATAATAAAGAACAGGTTATTAGCCAGCTGAATGAAGCGGCTTACAGGAAAGCATTAGAAGAAGTTAAAGAAACCAGTTTACTGGACTTATCGCTGGATGATCTGATCCGCAAATTACTTATAGGGCTCTTTCTTACGTCGGTACTGGCCCTGGCTTCTAAACGAAAAATTGTTTCAAAGAAAAGTAAATCTTAGTATTGAAAGGTAATTAACTGGTCGTTAACGAAGTGCATTTCCGTTGTATCGTAACCCATGTTTAGCGAACTAATTATGAACAATCAACTCAATATATCAGTACTGGTTCCTGCCTTCAATGAAGAAGAATCGTTACCCGAACTGGTAACCTGGATTGAGCGGGTAATGAACGAACACCAGTTTACTTACGAGGTGATTATCGTAGACGACGGCAGTAGCGACGATACCTGGTTGGTTATTGAAAAAATCAGCCAGACCCATCCGAACATTAAGGGAATCGCTTTTTCCAGGAATTACGGCAAATCGGCGGCGCTTAGCCTGGGGTTCCGGGAGGCAAAAGGAGAGGTTGTTATTACTATGGATGCAGATTTGCAGGATAGCCCGGATGAAATTCCTGGTTTGTACACCATGATTAAAGAAGATGGTCTTCACCTGGTTTCGGGCTGGAAGAAAAAACGCTACGATCCTATCAGCAAAACTGTTCCCTCAAAGTTTTTCAACTACGTTACCAGTAAGCTATCAGGTATTAAACTGCACGATTTTAACTGCGGGCTAAAGGCCTACCACCAGAAGGTAGTGAAGCATATTGAGCTGTACGGAGAAATGCACCGCTACATCCCGGTAATTGCCAAGCGAAACGGGTTTGGTAAAATAGGGGAGAAGGTAGTAGAACACCGGGCCCGGAAATACGGCTACACTAAATTCGGACTGGAACGGTTTATTTATGGGTTTCTCGATCTGCTATCCATCAGCTTTGTTTCCAAGTTCAAGAAGCGCCCCATGCACTTTTTTGGCAGCCTGGGAACCCTTTCGTTTTTCAGCGGGCTCATTATCACCATCTGGGTTATTGCTGAAAAAATTTATAATATCTCTTACGGATTACCTGTACGCGAAGTAGTTGACCAGCCGTTGTTTTTCCTGGCTCTGGTGGCACTGATCGTTGGCGTTCAGCTGTTCCTGGCCGGGTTCCTGGGCGAAATGATTACGCAAACCAGCAACAAGGAAAGCGATTATATTATTGCCGAAAGAACCCAGGAAACCACCACAGTTCCTGATTAACCATGCCCAAGTATTCCATTATAGTCCCGGTATACAATCGCCCCGATGAAGTAGATGAATTGCTGAAAAGCCTGCTAAAACAGGTATATCAGGATTTTGAAGTGTTAATCATAGAAGATGGCTCAACTCACACCTGTGAAAAGCAGGTGGAGCAATACGCCGGGCAACTTAATGTTCGCTACTACTACAAGGAAAACAGCGGGCAGGGATTTAGCAGGAACTATGGCTTTGACCGGGCGGCAGGTGAGTATTTCATTGTTTTCGATTCCGATTGTATTATACCCCCCGATTACCTGAAGCACGTTGACGAGGCGTTGAACCATTACCATTATGATGCTTTTGGGGGCCCTGACCGCGCCCACCCTGATTTTAACCCCCTACAAAAAGCCATCAGCTATTCCATGACTTCCCTGTTTACGACCGGGGGGATCAGGGGCAGGGAGAAACGAGCGGGAGTATTTCACCCTAGGAGCTTCAATATGGGAATTAGCAGAGAAGTTTACGAAGCTACCGGAGGGTATAAAATTACCCGCATGGGCGAAGATATCGAGTTTAGTGCGCGTATCATGGCTTCGGGTTGCAAAGTCGGGTTAATTTCGAGTGCGTTTGTTTTTCACAAGCGACGAACTACCCTGAAGCAATTTTACCGGCAGGTGCATTTTTTTGGGCGGGCGAGGATCAACATTGCCCGGTTTTACCCGGAAGAATTAAAACTGGTCCATACTTTTCCCGCTGTTTTTGTTATTGCTCTCCTTGTTTACCTGCTTACCCCACTAATTAGTAAGCCACTGTTTGTCCTGGGAACCTGCTTACTTTTGGTCTATGCTTTGCTCATCGTAATGGATGCCGCCCGCCAAACCCGCAGCTTTTACCTGGCCATATTAAGCTTAGCTGCGGCTTTTGTTCAGCTTTCTGGTTACGGCATTGGCTTTATTACCGAGAGTTTCCGAAAATTATTTCAGGGCTAGCTGCTTCGGTTTTTGTGGTTTATATCCCTGTTTTATTGTGGATATTTATTCCAGATTACATTAATATGTGTATTTTTTACCAATTCACGTACTATCTTGTGTACGTAAGTAAATCGCAAAGAAAACATTGTGGCCGTAAAACTACTTACCATACATCATGAAATAATCACAGGTTGTCTTTTTTTACTGCTTGTTTTGAATTAAAATGGGCTATAATCTTTTAAAAGTTTAATTTATTATTGAAATAGTAGATATTTTATTAAATTGTAAGCTGATTACAGTAAAATAATCAGTGTAAACGTACTATCAACGA
Source organism: uncultured Roseivirgaceae bacterium (assembly GCA_964542855.1). Lineage (GTDB taxonomy): Bacteria > Bacteroidota > Bacteroidia > Cytophagales > Cyclobacteriaceae > CAZIWJ01. The sequence continues at coordinate 17,634 of CAZIWJ010000031.1, read as the reverse complement.
ATATGTATCCACCTGCACTAAAATCGCTACGCTATCCAATCGGCATTTATCGTCAGCCCGCCGAAGTTACGCTTGATTCACTAACAGAAAGCGTAGAGGCTATTGAAAAGCTTCCAGGAAAGCTGGAAGAGGTTGTTACCGGGTTATCTGATAAACAACTAAACACCCAGTACCGCCCTAATGGTTGGACTATCAGGCAGGTTGTTCATCACCTGGCCGATAGCCATATGAATGGTTTCATCCGTTTCAAATTAGCATTAACCGAGGAGAGCCCGCGAACGAAAAGTTTTGCGGAGAAAGACTGGGCCAAGCTCACTGATAGCCTGGAAGCTCCGGTTGAGCCTTCCCTGCAGTTAATCACATCACTGCATCAGCGGTGGGTTATGCTGATCAATGACCTCACGGAAGAAGACCTGAAAAGAGCCTTTTCCCCGATTGAACGAGACAAGGAAGTAACGCTTGGTGAAGCCATCACCAAATATGCCTGGCACGGCAGGCATCACCTCGCTCACATTTCTTCCCTGATCGACCGGATGAATTGGGAACCGGGAGAAAAAGATTTTAAACACGAAATCGGGCATGAGCAAAAAGAAACTGCCCGGGCTTCCTAATTTAAAAAGCGGGTAATTGCGCCCGCTTACCCTACTTTTTTTCGTAAACAACAAAGGTGTAAGGGTAAGGATTTTGCTCATCAGCTTCGTGATCTTCGCGCTTTACCTCTTCCCACGCTGAACGGTCGAAACGGGGAAAATAAGTATCTCCCTCAAACTCCCCGTGAATTTCGGTGATATACATGCGGTTTACCAGGCCTTTATCAAGTGCCTCTGCGTATATTTTACCCCCTCCTAAAATAAATACTTCTTCCTGTTTGTGTTGATCGCCGGCTGCCAGTGCGTCTTCCAGGCTGTGAAACACCAGGCAGTTTTCCTTTCGGTATTCCCGGTTACGGGTAACAATAATATTTACCCTGCCGGGTAACGATTTTCCTCCCAACGATTCAAAAGATAAACGCCCCATAATTACGAAGTGCCCTTTGGTTACCTGTTTAAAGTAAGCCAGGTCGGCGGGCATGTTCCAAATCAGGTCATTATCTTTTCCAATTACGTAGTTATCGGAAATAGCTACCATTATAGATCTTGTCATAGTGTGTTTCCCCTTAAAAAATCTTCTGTTTTCATTTTCTTTTTGCCCTCTGCCTGTAGTTCGGTGACAGACAGTAATTCGTCGGACGTTTGTATGAGTAGCCTGGATTTATTGCTTGTCTGGTATTCTCCCGGTTTTAAATTAGCCGATACCTGCCCTGTTCTTTCGGCATAAAAGATTTTAAAAAATAAGGCCTGGCCATTAACCGTCAGGTGCGTCCACGCGCCAGGAAACGGGCTGAGTCCGCGAATAAAGTTTCTTACCTGTTCGGCTGGCTGTTGCCAGTTTATTTCACAGGTTTCTTTGGTCAGTTTGGGTGCTTTATGTAGTTCCTCACTCCCGGGTTGGGGTTGAAGGGTGTAATTGCCCGATAAAATAGCCCCGGTGGTTTTCAATACCAACCCGGCACCTTTATGCCTCAGTCGTTCGTACAGCGTACCTAACGTGTCGTCAGGATAAATGGGCTCCTTTTCCTGGAAAAGCATGTCACCGGTATCGATTTCATGCTTCAGCATAAAAGTGGTAGCCCCGGTTTCTGTTTCCCCATTTATAATGGCCCAGTTAATCGGGGCTGCACCCCGGTACTGGGGCAGCAGAGAGGCATGCAGGTTAAACGTGCCGATTTCCGGCATCTCCCAAACTACAACTGGAAGCATACGAAAGGCTACTACAATTTGCAGCGTGGCCCGGTAAGATTGCAACTCTTCTACAAAAACGGGGCTTTTCAGGTTTGTTGGCTGCAGTACCGGTATATCCTGGCTTAGCGCATATTCTTTTACCGGCGACGGGCTGAGTTTCCTTCCCCGGCCTTTAGGCTTGTCGGGCGCTGTAACCACAGCTACCACCTGAAAACCATGCTCTACCAGCGTTTGCAGGGAGGGTACAGCAAATTCGGGCGTGCCCATAAAAATTATCCGGAATGATGCTTTATCCATAAAGTTCTTTTACTGAAAATTTTAAACGCTAGCTGTGCAGCCTCCACTTGCCAAACTTTTACCCGTTCAAAGCTACGGTGTTATTGTTTTAACTTTAACCGGTGCAATAGGTTTTACTGCAGCAATCCTGACAATCATTACTGCAAATGTAATAACCCTTGTTTTGGCTTTAATTGTTTTGTGCTTCAAATTCCGGTACAGAAAAGACTGATAGAGGGTTTATATAGTCCTTTCCTTTTGCCTATCTTTGTTACCCAGACCAACCGGGATTTCATATACACCCCGAAAATAATCACCAGAACATGGAAGCAGAAAGTTCGCTTAAGAAAATAGTAGCGCACGCTAAAGAATATGGTTTTGTTTTTCCGTCGAGCGAAATTTACGATGGCATGCAGGCGGTTTACGATTACGGTCCTTACGGCACCGCGTTGAAAAACAACCTAAAGCAGGTTTGGTGGCAATGCATGACCCGCCTCAACGAAAACATTGTGGGCATCGATTCCGCTATTTTCATGCATCCAACCACCTGGAAGGCTTCCGGTCACATAGATAGTTTCAACGATCCCATGATCGATAACAAGGATTCTAAAAAACGTTACCGGGCCGATACCCTCATTGAAGATTTTGCCCAGGAACTGGAAGCAAAGGGAGAAACTGACCACGCCCGGCAACTGGTTACCGAAATGAACCGCCTGCTAGATGCTGAAGACCTGGAAGGAATTCGCAACCTGATTATTGAACACAACATCACTGATCCGTTATCGGGAACCGCTAACTGGACCGATGTACGCCAGTTTAACCTGATGTTCAGTACCCAGTCGGGATCGGTGGCCGATGATTCTACCCAAATTTACCTGCGCCCGGAAACTGCCCAGGGTATCTTCGTAAACTTTCTGAGCGTACAGAAAACAGCCCGTAAGAAAATTCCTTTTGGTATTGCCCAGATTGGTAAAGCTTTTCGTAATGAAATTGTGGCCCGTCAGTTCATTTTCCGGATGCGGGAGTTTGAACAGATGGAAATGCAATTTTTTGTTCGTCCGGGAGAAGAACTGAAATGGTATGAACACTGGAAAGAAAACCGGTATCGATGGCACCAGGCTATTGGTATTAGTCCGGATAACCTGAACATTTACAAACATGAAAAGCTGGCCCACTACGCGAATGCTGCTGTAGACATTGAATACCGTTTTCCTTTTGGGTTGAAGGAAGTGGAAGGCATCCACTCTCGCACTGATTTCGACTTAAGTGCACACCAGGAATACTCGGGTAAAAAAATTCAGTATTTCGATCCTGAAGTTAACAAGAACTACGTTCCGTACGTGGTAGAGACATCGATTGGTGCTGACCGGCTCTTTCTCATGACCTTGTGCGAGTCGTACCGGGAAGAAGAGGTACAATCGGGCGATAAAGTTAAAACACGCACCTATTTAAAAATTAACCCGGCGCTGGCCCCGATGAAAGCAGCAATTTTTCCCCTGGTAAAAAAAGACGGCCTGCCGGAAAAAGCCAGGGAGATTTTCGATAGCCTGAAATTCGATTTCGACCTGTTCTACGAAGAAAATCAGGCTATTGGGAAACGATACGCACGGCAGGATTTAGTGGGAACCCCGTTCTGCATTGCAGTTGATTACCAAACTCTGGAAGACGATACCGTAACCATTCGTGATCGCGACACCATGGCACAGGACCGTATCCCTGTTGCCGGTTTACATCAATACCTTAGCGAACGCACATCTATTGCTCCTATATTATCTGCCATGAGCTGAATAGCAGATAAACGATCTGGTAGATTGATATGAACAATTTTTACCGAATACTTTTTATTAAGAATAACGAACAGAAAGACTAGTTTTCGCCATGTGGAAGCGGATATCGATTTTTATTATTAAATACCGATTACCCTTACTGGTTGTAATCGGCATCATTACCGCTTTCATGGGATATCATACCTCCCAGGTGAAGCTTTATTATGGTTACGTTCATACCGTTCCAGAAAGTGATCCCGGAAAAGTATTTTACGAAAATTTTAAAGAAACCTTCGGGGAAGATGGAAACGTACTGGCTATTGGGGTTGGAGATACTGGTATTTACGAGCTGGATAATTTTCGTCGTTTCCAGTATTTATGCAATGCGCTGAAAAACCTGAACGGTATCAACACGGTAGTTGCTCTGCCGGTTATGCGGCGGTTGGAGCGAATTAATGAGGCCAAAAAGTTTGAACTAAACCCTCTTTTTGAGCCCTTCCCGGAATCGCAGGATAGCCTCAACAGCCTGTTAGCCAAAGCCAGGAACGTAAAGTTTTATGAACGTCAGCTTATTAACCCTGAAAACGGAGCAACCATCATTCTGATGTTCCTGGAAAACGATGTTGTTAATGCCGAATACCGGCAGACGCTGATTAACGACATTAAAGATACGGGGGAGGCATTTGCCAACCAAACCGGTATTAACCTGCATTACACCGGGCTTCCCTTTGTACGTTCAGTAATGAACGATAAAATTAAGTCGGAACTCTGGATGTTTTCTGTGGCTTCGTTCCTGGTTACCGCGCTCATATTATTGTTGTTATTCCGGTCGTGGGACACGGTTATTTTTCCCATGATTGTCATTGCTGTAATCATAATATGGTCGCTGGGTACAATTTCTTTACTTGGGTACCAGATGACCATTCTAACGGGACTTATTCCACCAATTATCGTTATTATCGGTATCCCAAACAGTGTTTACCTGCTTAACAAATACCACCAGGAATACAGTACCCACCGGAATAAAATCCTGGCAATTACGAATATTATTCAGAAGATCGGCATCATTACGCTGATCACCAACCTAACCACCTCCATTGGTTTTGCGGTACTGGTATTCACCAACATCGATCTCCTGATAGAATTTGGCATCGTGGCCGGGGTGAATATTATTGCTACGTTCATCGTTAGCCTGGTTATTATACCTACGGTATTCTCCTACTTACCGCCCCCTTCCGATCGGCAGTTGAGGCATCTTAAATTCCGCCCGCTGGATTATGTGCTGAACCTGCTCGACCTGATTGTTCACAAGTACCGGCCGCAGGTATTTATTATTTCTGCCGTGGTATTGGTTGTTTCGGTAATTGGTTTGTTTCAGATTAAAGCAATTACCTTTCTGGTCGACGATATTCCGAATGATAGTGAGATTAAACAGGACCTGAAATTCTTTGAAGAAAATTTCACCGGCATTATGCCGCTGGAAATTCTGGTTAACACCCAGAAAAAACGCGGGGCCCTTCAGCTGCGTACCCTGCAGAGAGTAGCCACTTTGCAGGATTCGTTAGCCAAAAACCCTAACATCTCTTATCCCTTATCGGTCGTTAATTTCGTTCGTGCTTCCCGTCAGGCTTTTTACAATCACGCTCCGGCATTTTACGAATTACCTAACCAGCGCGACCAGGCGTTCCTGCTGCGCTACATGCGCAACTCGGGTTTTAAAATGAGCCCGGATAAAGGTGAGGATCCTGCGAACCCACGCTTCGATCTGCTGCAGTCGATGGTCGATACTTCCGGGCAGAAACTACGCGTTTCTCTGAAAATTGGCGATATCGGGTCGAACGAAATTAAGGACCTGGTATACAATGATATTCAACCGCTGGCGAGTGAGGTTTTCGAGGGTAGTGACATTACTTTTGATGTAACTGGTGCGTCTTTACTCTTTGTGCGGGGTAATCAGTATCTCATTAATAACTTAATGTTCAGTATGTTCCTCGCCTTCTGCATTATTGCAGTTATTATGGGCTTTTTGTTCAGGAACTTCCGCATGATCCTGGTTTCGCTGATTCCTAACCTAATTCCGCTACTCATGACCGCCGGAATTATGGGTATTGTTGGTATCCCGCTCAAGCCGAGTACAGCAATAATTTTCAGTATAGCTTTCGGAATTTCGGTTGATGACTCTATTCACTTCCTGGCCAAATACCGGCAGGAGTTATCTAGCACCCGGTATTTTGTGCCCCAGGCCGTAAGCCGCAGCCTGCGTGAAACGGGTGCCAGTATGATCTACACCTCGTTAATCTTATTTTTTGGGTTTATCATTTTTGTTGGTTCCAGTTTTGGCGGTACGGTATGGCTCGGGCTGTTAACTTCCATTACCCTGCTTATCGCCATGTTCACTAACTTAACCTTGTTACCAGCTTTGTTGCTTTCGTTCGATAAGCGCAGCCGGGAAATAAACGCTAAAGTGAAGAAAATAGAATTTCAGGAAAACGGCCATTCAAACGGAACAGGGTCATCCGGTAATGATGTTGAACAGGCAAGTTATAACGAAGATAACAAGTAATGGCTGGAGAAAATATTGTTGAAGGTATTCCAAAAATAAAGGCCTGGATGCGAGGTGTGCTTTTAATCTCTTCAATTTTTATGTTAGCCTGGGGCGTTTTCGTGTATAATTTTCCCAATACTTTCTACTACTGGGTAAGTGAAAGCTCGGCTGTTGTACCCAGTCAGTTATTCCGTATGGGGCAGTACCTCTGGATACAGGCTATCCTGCTATTTCTTTCTGCCCTTTATCCACAAACTCTCTGGTACTTACTATGGATTGCGCTGGTTATGATTGGAGCAGGGATCGTCATCTTCTTTCAGCAGGTAATGGACGTAGCTACCAAAAAGAGTATTTTCTTCGCCCTCATTAACGGCGGTTTATGGATTATTCCCCACATCCTGATTGCTGTTCGGATACACCTGGTTCGAAATAAATGATATATTCCTTTTTACTCCTTTTCATCTTCAGGAAAATCAGCACTACCTTCCCAGTCGGGATCAGCTGCCCCTGTAAGCTGGCCTGAATCCGGGTTACGAAGAATAGCGTGTACGCGGCCAAAACGGGCTTCGCGGTTAACTTCTATTACATCAACGCCTATTTTACGCAGTGCATCAGCTTCTTCCTGTGACCAGGTGGGTTCGCCGTGCATTTCCAGCTGCACAGCAGTATCAACCGAATACACGCGTCCGGCAGCTAGCGCTTCGTTTAAAGGTAACTGCTGATCCTCAAGGCGGCAGATGCTTTGAACAATGGCAGTAATGATTCGGCTGCCTCCCGCGGCCCCAAGTGCCAGGTAAGGTTTACTGCCTTTCATGAGCAGGGTCGGGGAAATGTGCGAAGCCGCCCGCTCACCCGGTTGCATCTTTCCAAGATAACCTCCCAGGGTAGCCGCGTACAAGAAACCCAGGCCCGGTGTAACCACCCGCGAACCCATATTCGGTCCTAACGATTGCGTAAGCGCAATCATCATTCCATCCTTATCAGCAGTTGCGAGCGAGGTAGTATGCCCAACTTCAGCCAGCCACGACGGAGGAATATCATCCAGCAAATAATGCGGGGCGCTTCCGGAGCGATTGGCCGGCATCATTTCTGGTTCTTCCATCTGCTGCTTTATGCTATCGGCCAGCTGACGGGCAAAATCCGGATCAATAAGGATTTCCGAAGGCTGATGGTTCGGGCTACGCGGACGGGTACGGTAGGCCAGGGTGTTTACCTGGTACATGATATTCGCCCATTCGGCCCCGGTTAGTTCTTCCATTGGAAATTCATTCAGCATTTGCAGCATTTCAATGGTTACCGCCCCGTAGCAGGGCATATCGAGTGCATACACTGCCTTATCGCGGTAGTTGCCTTCTAGAATCTTCGCGTCTCTGGCTTCGTAACCGGCCAGTGAGGCTTTAGTTAGTACACCTCCGTTAGCCTGAACGTCAGCAACAATTTTATCGGCAATTTCTCCTTTATAGAAAGCGTTTGCCCCTCCGGCAGCTATTTTTTTCAACGTACCGGCCAGGTCTTTTTGTACCAGTATTTCCCCGGCCTGGTGAGTGGTATCGCCGTTCAGGTAATACTGGCTGGTTCCCTCGAATTCCCGGATATAACCAATAGCAGCGCCGTGTCGGGCTGCTTCTCCCGGTAATATCTCAAACCCTTCCTCAGCATATTTTATGGCGGGTTGCATTACTGTTCCCAGGGGCAGCGTGCCGTATTTACTCAACAGGGTAGTTAGTCCTTTTACCACCCCGGGCACGCCAATTACCGGGTACCCGTAACTGGCCTGAGTGGCGGTTTCAGGGTTGTACGATTCCGGTGCCTGGGTAGTAGCGTCTACACCGAACACACTTCCTTTCGGAGTACCGATAATGGCCTGCATTCGTCCACCCAAACCATTCATGCTCGGTTCTACTACGGACAGGGCAAAGGCAGTTGCAACCGCAGCATCCGCTGCGTTACCTCCTTTTTCCAGCATTTGAACGCCCGCACGGGTAGCCAGCGGGTGAGCGGCCGAAACCATGCCCCCGGCTGATTCTGCCATTTGAACCGGTTCAGAAGACGCCTGCGATGGCTGGTCGGTTTGTTGTTCGGGCTGTGAAGAACATCCGGTAATCAGGAGAAGCAAAATAGAGAAAGGGAAAAAATATTTTCGTGTCATGGGTGTTCAGGGAGTTTGGTTCGTTATGTATCAACTATAGGGCAATTCCTGAATATCATGTATCTTTAATAAATTTAAAAGTATAAACCTTTTTAACCGTTAATTTTTCATGGATGAATCCGAACTTTTGAACGACATTATAAAGAACCGTCGTTCAGTGTATCCGCCAGCATTCAGCAATGAGGCCATTGATGATGACATCGTGGAACAACTACTAGAAAACGCTAACTGGGCTCCTACCCACGGACTTACCGAACCCTGGCGCTTCACTGTTTTTACCGGAGAAGGCCTGAAGGCCCTGGCCAACTTCCAGGCCGAACTGTATAAAAAGAATAAAGGAAAGGAATTTGATCAGAAGAAATACGAAAAGCTGCTAAACAAACCGCTGCAGTGTTCTCATATTATTTCTATTGGCATGAAGCGGGGAAACAACCCAAAAATTCCGGAAATAGAAGAAATAGAAGCTACGGCATCGGCTGTGCAGAATATGCAACTCACCGCTCATGCTTACGGACTGGGCTGCTACTGGGGGAGTGGAGGTATTACCTACATGGAAGAAGCTAAGGAATTCTTTAACCTGGGACCCGACGATAAATTACTGGGGTTTCTTTACCTGGGAATTCCCAAAAAGCCTCAAAAAATTGCCGGTCGCCGAAGCCCCATCCACGATAAGGTTCGTTGGGTACGGTAGGCGACCGGGCAATGGGTTTCGTACATTCAGTTTAGTACAAGCAAACTATCTATTAAGCGTTGGAAAAATGAATGTTACTAGACTGGTTGGCCATCGGTACTACATCGTTGCGCCCGAGTAACCGAAGCATGTTGAAATGATTAGCTACAGCCGTAAACATATTTTTCTGGTTGTAGTAAGGTACATTAAATTCTGCCGTGGTTTGCTGTACAATTTCAGCAATCTTCGGATAGTGAACATGACAGATGTTCGGAAACAAATGGTGCTCTACCTGATAATTTAACCCGCCGATGTACCAGGTTAACCACTTATTCTTCGTGTCGAAGTTAGTCGTAGTAAGCAACTGGTGAACTTGCCAGTTTTCATCAATAGCCTCTCCTTCCGGATTTTTGAATAACGATGAAGGCATTACGTGAGCTGATTGAAAAATAATACTGAGCATTATTCCAGCCACTAGATGCATGGTAACAAACATCATCACCACCGTACCTGCAGGCACATCCAGTACCAGTAAGGGGGTAACCAAAAATACCGCCAGGTACAGGGCTTTTCTGAAAAGAATCATGAAAAGCAACTGATAAAATGGCTGTCCTTTCTTTACCAGATTTTTCTTCCGGTACATAACCAGCTTGATCAGATCCTTAACGGTTATCCAGATGAGGGTAAAGATACTGTAAAACACGATAGCATAAATGTGCTGGTAAGCATGAAACCACCGTCGGGGCTGATGGGGCGTCATCCTGAAAATATACCGCGATTCAATGTCTTCATCGTTATGCTCAATATTGGTGTAAGTATGATGCAGTACATTATGTTGGATGCTCCATATCTTAGGATCAACACCCACCATAATAGCTGAAAGCTGCATCCACAAGTTTACCTGCTTGTTCCGGGAAAATGCACCGTGTATTGCATCGTGCATAACGGAAGTACCGATGAATGCCTTGGCAAATCCCATCAGGAACCATAGCCCGAACAAGGTAGGAATATTGCTTATGCCTGAGCCAATAATAATTGCGTACAATAACAGGTAAGCAGAAAAACCAATGACCACTTTAACGATCATTTCATTATTAGCAGTTAGCGGCTTTTGTTGTTCCTTAAAATAAGCGTTTACTCTTTTCTTCAAGGTAAGAGCAAACTCCCGGTCGATTTCTCGGGAGAATTTGTGTTTAATCATAAGTGTCGTTTAAGGTGAAGCCACCAGTCCTGTCCTTGTGCAGCACCAGTGAGTTGATACTTGTTTATTAAATGGAACTGACAGCTGAGGAAATCGCAAATGATCGGACTCTCAATGTTGTAGTAGAGAGGCATTTTAAGCAAACAACCGTTAGCAGTTAGTCAGAAGCAGTTTAGTCATTACAACCGTTAAACCAAATTTTAGTTTAACGGCTTGCCTAAATAAATGCAGATTTTCCCTGGCCTTTTAATTGCTCATCATACACCGTAGATAATAATCACCATTGTTTCAACATTTTTTCCAGAAATGAAATGGCTACCTCAACTGCAATAATCAACGTGCCAATTATCCTGTAAATAAAAGATTTCATTCACGGAACTCTTACTAGCCAAACAGTTACTTCTGCTGGCACTGGATAATGGAAAAAGGGCACATCGTTAATTGGAAAGTATTGCCACTTCACTGGTATGAGTGATATGAGCATACATTTCTGATTAATCGCTTTCTTAACCGATATAAAGAAACGAAAACCAGTTAAATTAACCGCCCGTTTTGTAAGCTACCTGGATTTTCATTTTTGCTAGCGTTTTCCCTGCCATCTGGCTTACAGGAGCGCTTGAAAACCAAAAATAAACTGAAGAACTGGAAACTTCTTTGCAGTAAGTCGCTTCCGAAATCGTAACAGTTTTCTCATATTGAGGGAGAGTTTACACTGGCCAACATTTTACCTATGACTGCGCGCGCACTGAAGTATGCCTTCGTATGGATTACACCGGCTATAGTCCTGTTTTCCCTCTCCCGGTTATCTTACTGGTCGTTTACGGCCCTGGTTTTTGTATTTGGTGTTATTCCTTTCCTGGAATTGTTTTCTTCCGGCTCTTCCCGTAACCTGCAGCAAGCCGAAGAAGAAATAGCCAAACACGATAAAGCCTACGATTATCTGCTTTACAGCCTGGTACCTTTGCAATACCTGATTTTAATCTACTTCCTTTTCCAGGTAAGCCGGGAAAACCTTCCCCTGCTTGTTACTATCGGATTAATTACCGCTTACGGTATGTCGTGTGGGATTCTGGGCATTAACGCAGCCCATGAACTAGGACATCGAAGCACGAAGTATGAACAGTTCATGAGCAAAATGCTACTGCTCAGTACCCTTTACCTGCATTTTTTCATTGAACACAACCGGGGGCACCACAAGAATGTAGCCACCGACGAGGATCCCGCTTCCAGCCGGCACGGCGAATCGGTTTATGCCTTTTATATTCGGTCGATATGCAATAGCTGGCTGTCGGCCTGGAAGCTGGAAAGGCAGCGGCTGCAAAATAACAGCCTTCCGTTCTGGAGCCTGCATAATGAAATGCTCCGCTTTCAGTTAATCCAGGCCGCTGTACTGGGCATCGTTGTCCTAACTTTTGGCATGGCAACACTGGTGGCTTTCGTGGCCGGGGCTACTATCGGTATTATTCTGCTGGAAACGGTGAACTACATCGAGCACTACGGGCTCCGCCGCAAGAAGAAGGGGAACCGTTACGAGCGTACTTTGCCGGTGCACTCCTGGAATTCCAATCACCCGCTGGGCCGGTTGCTCCTGCTGGAATTATCGCGCCATTCCGACCATCACTTCATCGCCAGCCGCAAGTACCAGGTACTGCGCCACCACGACGACAGCCCGCAAATGCCCACCGGCTACCCCGGCATGATGTTACTGGCCCTCGTGCCTTTCCTCTGGTTCCGGATAATGAATAAAAGGATCCGGCAATTCCGGGAAACCGTTAGCCAGTAAGTATACCTCCAACTGAAATCCTGGCATTTTCCGAACCAAAAGACGTAACCCGGGTTTATAACAAGTATTCAGGCTCTATTCGAGAGCTGTTATTCAACTCAATTCGCAGTACACTTGCTGTAAAATACTAAAAGCATCCGGAAAAAGGTTAACCCGGCTTAGCAAGCAATTTCTAACAAGAAGCCATGAACATATCATTCACCATTAACGGCAAAGCTACCACCGTAAACACCGACGGCAGTACGCCTTTACTTTGGGTAGTGCGCGACATGCTAAATTTGAAAGGAACCAAGTTTGGTTGCGGAAAAGCGGCCTGCGGGGCCTGCACCCTGCACGTGGATGGCACTGCCGTTCGTTCCTGCTCTTACCCGGTAAGGGCCGCCGAAGGGAAGCACATTACTACTATTGAAGGCATTGGCACTCCCGAAAATCCGCACCCGGTTCAGCAAGCCTGGACTGAAGAAGTGGTGCCCCAGTGCGGGTATTGCCAGCCCGGCTTTATGATGGCAACGGTGGCGTTACTGGAACGTAACCCCGATCCCAGCAACGAAGACATTAACAACAGTATTACCAACGTTTGCCGTTGCGGCACTTACTACCGCATGCGCAAAGCAATAAAGAAAGCAGCACAGATTAAATCAAACGCCCTACCTTCCTGACCCCATGGCTAAATTATCCAGACGTAAGTTTATTGTGCGCTCACTGGCCGGGGGAACTGGCATATTACTGGGTGCAACCTACCTCGGCCGCCATGCCCTGCGCCGCGAGGTATTCGAAAGCCTCGACACGGCTGCAATGCTGTCCTACAACGGCAACGTAAGCGAGCCGATGTTGTGGTTTGAGGTTACTGAAGATAATCAGGTAGTATTCTACTGCCCCAAAGTAGAAATGGGGCAGGGAACCCTCACCGGGCTTGCCCAGATTGCAGCTGAAGAGCTCGAAATCGGCATGAACCAGCTACGGGCCATCCAGGCTCCAACCGATTCGCAGAATATCGACCAGGTAGGCACTGGTGGCAGCACCTCCATAGCTGGGTTATGGCAACCCCTGCGCGAACTGGCCGCAACCCTGCGGGAAATGCTTAAAATTGAAGCTTCACGCAAACTGAACGTAGATGTAGCCAGCCTTTCCATTACTGATGGTGTAATTGCCGCAAACGACCAGTCTATAACTTACGGGGAGGTTGTGCAAGGCGTAACGGATTGGGAAATTCCCGAAACACCACCCCTGAAACCTGCCGGCGAGTTTCGGCACGTGGGAAAACCGCTGCCTCGTATCGACCTGGAAGACAAGGTGATGGGCGCTCCCATTTTTGGTATGGACGCGGAAATGCCCGATATGTTATTCGGTGCCGTAGTACGACCTGCAAAAATTGGCGCAACTTACCAGGGGGCCGATATTTCGGCAGCCCGCAGTATGCCGGGCGTGGTGAAAATTGTTGAGGAAAACGACTTCGTTGGCGTTGTGGCGCAAACCCGAACGCAGGCCGAAAGGGCCAAGCAGGCTATCAGGGTCCGCTGGAAAACAGCTCGTAACTGGCAAAGCAAGGACATTGAAGATATTACTACCGTAGGTAACGGCGATAACTACGTGGTTCAGCGTTCAGGTAGTCCTGCTCAAATGCTTGGCGATGCAGAATCTGGCAAAGATTCTGGTTATCTCACCGCTGAATACCGCAGCCCTATCGGGGCCCACGCCCAACTGGAGCCCAACGGGGCCGTGGCTTACGTGGAGAAAGATAAGGCCACGGTCATGATCTCCACCCAGGTTCTGAAAATTACCCGTACCGAAGTAGCTGCGCGGCTAGGCATGGACGAAGAACAGGTGAATGTTATTCCTACTTACCTCGGAGGCGGCTTCGGACGCAGGCTTCACACGCCGAATGCTATTCAGGCTGCTGTTCTTTCTAAAGCAGTAGGGTATCCGGTGAAATGCTTTTTCGACCGCAAAGAGGAGTTTCAGAACGATAATTTTCGCCCGCCCACTCACCATGTGATGCGCGGTAAGCTGGATGAACAGGGGAACATCCAGGCCCTGGAACATAGCTACGCATCGGGCGATGTGATGTACGGCTCGCCCATGATCCCGGGATTCCTGGAACCGCTGCTTGGTGCCGACGGAGGAGCCAACCGGGGTGCCGCTATTATGTATAAAGGAATACCCGATTTCCAGGTCGTGGCCTGGCGCACCCGGCTGCCGTTTGCCACCAGCTGGTGGCGCAGCCTGGGCTTACTGGCCAACACGTTTGCCATCGAGAGCTTTATGGATGAGCTGGCTGAAAAATCCGGACAGGATCCGGTAGCCTTCCGATTAAAGCACCTGGCTCAAAGCGATGAGCGCGGCCAACGCCTGGCTGAAGTAATAAAAACGGCCGCAGAAAAATCAGGCTACCGCAATGCTCCCGAAGGAAACCGGGCCATGGGATTTGCCGCTTCTATCGATGCCAACACACCCGTAGCCCAGGTTGCCGAAGTTTCCGTTACCAATAACCAGATTAAGGTGCATAAGGTAACCTGTGTAATCGACGTAGGCATGGCCATTAACCCCGACCAGATCCGTGCCCAGTGTGAAGGCTGTGTAATTATGGGAATTAGCGCAGCCATGTACGAGAAAATGGAAGTGGCCGATGGTGAGTTACAACCCATTATTTATGGCCCTTACAAGATGGCTCTGATGCGGGATGCCCCGGAAGAGATTGATGTATTTATCCTGGAGAACAGCAACAAGCCGGGGGCGGTAGGTGAACCACCCCTCGGACCAGTAGGGGCTGCCATTGCCAACGCTGCCTACCGGGTAACCGGTAAACGCTTGCGAACCATGCCCCTGCAGCAAACGTAGGAATTTTGGTGGATGACCAAACGCCTGGCCCTTTAGGTTTGGCTTTAACCCTTTTGGTTTAGCTTTAATAGGTATAAATAATAGGTAGTACTGTAAAAGTGCTATCCTGAAAAAGAGCTGAGGTGCACTATGGTTGCGCCAGAAGCTTTCGGGTTTAACTAGTGAATTTGTTCTTATTTCTTTTGATTGAACCGGTATCAATTAGAACATTAAGTTTTCAGGCTTAGCAAAGTTATTAGTTGATTAATCACTTTGGTTTATGCATAATGGATGCACCGTTCTTTTTAGCCTCTGATTCGCCCAACACTTCATTCACTTTGGGTCGTACTTACCACACGAAAGCTTAGTTGTTGACCACAGTATTTTTTAAAATAATGACGTTTGCTTACTCTTCTTTCGGTCTTCATGGGTGAATTTCAGCGGTTTACTATTAATTGTCTCTATTTCATCAAGCTTCTTCAAAAAAGAAGTCATTTCTTCCGCTGACCAATCAATTTGTAGGTTTTCAATGATGGATTTAGCATCAAAAGCTCCACTTCTTAGTAAATCGATTATCTTGCTTTCCATCCCATTAGATTGTGCTTCTGATTCAGAAACTATTGAATTATGGTTTTCTGCTGAGCTGTATTCAGATTGATTGCCAAACTCGTCCACAGCTTTAGCACCTTTAGAAATCAACAATCCATTCGCATTTTTTTCTCTTGGATTGGGGGCACGAACATGAATTGTTCTTCCCTTTCTTAGTCCGTCCATGACACCTGACCATGTTCCACCCTTATCGCTTGATTCTGCCACATATATTTCAGAGGCTAGTCCATAAATGATTGAATTTCTAGCCATAGCAAGTTGAACACTCCAGGGTGCTTTTGGATAGAATGTACTTAACACCAGTACATCGCCATCAATGATTTGTTTGTAATACTTTTTAAAGCCTGATTTAAACGTTGAAATACCTTGAGGTAAGACAATTATGCTTTGACCTTTATATTTTAAGGCTGAATCGAGAGCTTGTTTGTCAACTCCTTTAGCAAACCCACTAACTACCACCTTATATTCCTTTGAAGCTTTATTTGCGACATTATCAGTAAAAATTAGTGAGGTGTCGTTTGCTTTTCTGGAACCTACAATTGCAATTGATTTCTCCTTCATAATTTGAAGGTTACCTTTAGTGTATATTACAGGCGGGGCATAAAAACCAAGGTTCTTTTTAAGAGTTGGTGAGTATTCTTTCGAGGTGATGGGAAGGATATTGTATCCCTGCTCCAAAAGGTCTTCTGCCATAAAGGCATAATTTGAAAGTTCTGAGTGAGCTTCCTTAAACAATTGTAATTCTATATCGGTCAGTTTAAACTCGTTTTTCCAACTTGACTCTTCTAAATGAAAAAAGTCAATTATAGACTTTTCTTGCTCAAATAAACGAACTACAATTTCAATCTTCCTTTTCGTTTTAACTTTAGGAACATGAGCAAGTGCTAACCAATATGATAATTCTTTATCCATATTCATTTGTTTTAAATGTCTCCACTAACGGTTTTAGCAATCACCAGTGGTGCAATTTTACTTGCGCCCAGGCGAGTGAGCACATTTCCAATTTCTTTTATGGTCGCTCCACTATCAGGGGAAGTAAGTCTCTCTAAACTCAGTTAGCTTATTTGTAATTAAATCACTTGGATTCAATTTGAAAGGTGAAAGTGAAGTGTACCACAACCGAATAAAGAACGTGTTGTCCGTGCCGCGGTAGCTTTACATCCATTACGCCATTAGTTGTAAGCATAGATCGTACAGTTGGTTTTACAACTAACTGATTCCTGTATTTTACCGGTTTACTATTAGATAATGATTTCGTGTTCAGCTAATAGGATTACATTAATGTAATTATCATTTTTGTATCTGCAATGTTAATTTAGAACCAGATACTGGTAATCAGCATATGTTTCCACTCAGGTTCTTTATCTCAAATGTTGACACAGTTCATTAAACACTCCCGCTCCTGGGCAGGTTTTTACCTGTGCTTCCAGAATTTTCTTAACCTGTGCCACTCCTTTAATCCTTTTATTCATGCCCTCAACTTCAATTTTTAATTTCAACCCTTCTTCTCACACCCATACCTGGCGCATTGAAAACGATGGCGTTATGGGTGGGGTGTCAACCAGTTATTTCCGGTTAAACGACGACGGTCATGCCGTATTCTCCGGTCATGTTTCGCTGGCCAATAACGGGGGCTTTGCCTCGGTGCTGCACCAGTTGCCCGATCCGATTACGGTTTCGCCGCAACAAACGGTTCACCTCAGGGTGAAAGGCGATGGCAAACGCTACCAGTTCCGGGTAAAGGAAAGCCGCAAAACCTACTATTCTTACATTCATTATTTTAAAACCAATGGAAACTGGCAAACCATTGAAATCCCCCTCCGCGATATGTACCCCACTTTCCGCGGACGCACGCTGGATCAACCCAACTTTCAGCACAACACCCTGGAAGTGATCCGTTTCCTGATTGGCAATAAAAAGGAAGAGGATTTTTCCTTACTTATCGATAAAATTACGCTGGAGTAACTCCCGGTTTAACGATCTTACTGCTACTTTGCCGCCGGTAAGGGCAAACTGGCCAGTGCCAACGTAAAGCCC